>JANNNS010000264.1:0-13828 GCA_031398645.1 Acidobacteriota bacterium | reverse complement strand
TACGTGCATCATTCGGAAATTTCTTGATCCCGTCCGAAAAGATCCCGATCGCAGCCTTGTATTCTCCCAGATATGCGGTCCGCCGTCCCAACCAGATCATCGCGTCCGCATCGTTCGGTGCGGCGTCGAAAACCCTCTTTGCCGCCACCAGCTTTGCGAAGTATTGTATCCGTACCGCTTCGGAAAGGGCCGGCTTCTTCTCAACCGCGTTTTCAGCACAGCTTTGGCCGTTTACAAATGTAGTTAACGCAAACAGGAACCCAGCAAATACGGAGGCTATCTTCATAGTTCGAATTCTATCAAAATTCTTTGTAAATCCTTATGAAATGTACTTTTGCCTGTAGCGGACGTGTGGTAGATTAGCGTTCTATGTCAAACCTGATGACGCACACGCTCCCCGAAAAGCTCAAGCAGTCATACCGAGCCGAAGTTCAAAAGACCATCGAAGACAAACGCATCTCGCGCATCTGGGAGAAGGACGCTTCCGTCTGGACCGGAGCCGATGAGGCCAAATGGCTGGGTTGGCTGACGATCGTCGAAGAGGAACTGCAGAACGTTACGGCGTATCGCGAACTCAGGGCGGACATTGAGGCCAGTGGCTTTACCGATAACCTGTTGATGGGAATGGGCGGATCATCGCTCTGTCCCGAAGTTTTAGCTCTGACCTTTGGCTTCGATAATTTTCACATTCTCGATTCGACCGTTCCGGCTCAGGTGATCACCACCGAAAGCAAACTCGATCTATCCAAGACCCTCTGCATCGTCGCCAGCAAGAGCGGTTCGACGCTGGAACCGAACTGCTTCAAGCAATATTTCTTCGACAGGGTCTCGAAAGCCGTCGGAGCCGACAAGGCCGGCCAGCACTTTATCGCGATCACCGATCCTGGCTCGAAGATGCAGGCGATCGCTGAGGGTGACGGATTTAGAAAGATCCTTTACGGCAAGCCAGAGATCGGCGGACGCTTTTCGGCCCTGTCCGCGTTTGGTTTGACGGCAGCCGCGGCAATGGGATTGGATGTCGAACGGCTCTTGAAGAGCGCCGAATCGATGGTCCGCTCGTGCAAGGCAACCAACCCGAACGAGAACCCGGGAACGATACTGGGCAACATCCTCGGCGTTTGCCATCGGGAAGGCCGCGACAAACTCACAATATTCACGCCGCCGGAGTTCTACGACCTCGGTGCGTGGCTGGAGCAATTGATCGCCGAATCGACCGGCAAGAACGGCCTGTCGATCATCCCGGTCGACCGCGAAACGCTTCAGTCGGCGGATATGTACGGGGACGACCGAGTGTTTGTGAACTTTACGGTGAAAGGAGCCGAGGTCGATGAAGAAACATTGGCCGACCTCGCCGACATCGCCGAATCGCACCCGATGGTAAACATCGAGCTGACCGATAAATACAGCCTTGGCCAGGAATTCTTCCGCTGGGAATTCGCGACTGCAGTTGCCGGTTCGATCATGGGCATAAACCCGTTCGACCAGCCTGACGTGGAATCGGCGAAGATCGAGGCGAAGAAGATAACCGAGAGTTACGAGCTGTCGGGAGCACTGCCGCCCGAAGAACCATTCTTCACCGAGGACGGAATTGCGTTGTTCGCCAAAGCGGATTACGCCGCCGAGCTTGCGAATGCGGCGGATGAGAAATCCCTGGCCGGTTATCTGGAAGCACATCTCTGGAACCTTGGCGAAAAGGATTACTTCGCTCTTCTGGCATACGTGGAAATGGATCAGGAACACGAGGACATTTTGCAGCAGATCCGTTCGCACGTCTTTGAACACTACAACGTCGCGACCTGTCTGGGGTTCGGCCCGCGTTTTCTTCACTCGACAGGACAGGCCTACAAGGGCGGAGCAAACAACGGCGTGTTTCTACAAATTACGTCAGATGATCCGGTCGATGTGCCGGTGCCCGGACAAAAGTTTACCTTCGGCGTGGTCAAGTCTGCTCAGGAACGCGGCGATTTTCAGGTGCTTCTGGATCGCGAACGGAGAGCTCTGCGGGTACATATTTCGGGTGAAGTAAACGGCGGGCTCGAGAAGATCCTTGATGTTGTAAGTTAACGTGCTACGTAAAACGTTTCAGGGGTCCTATTGAAATGCCTCAAGATATTTAACGCCAGCTCCCGTATTGAAGATCACAACCGTTTCGCCTTCCTTAACCAACTCACTATCCATGAGCTTCCGTAGTGCAGGCAGGCACGCAGCGCCTTCCGGAGCGGTGAAGATGCCTTCTGCTGCGCCGATCTCTGCGACGGCCGCGACCAACTCTTCATCGGTGACGGCCAATGCCGTCCCGCGGGACGCCCGAACAGCATCTAGAATAAGGAAATCTCCTATCGCCTTTGGTACACGCAGGCCCGAGGCAACGGTCGAGGCGTTCTCAAATTCCTGCGCGAAGCGCTCACCGGAATTGAAAGCCCTTACGATCGGGGCACAAGTCTCCGATTGGACCGAGATCATCCGTGGACGCCGGGAATCTATCCATCCCATTGCCTCCATTTCGTCAAACGCCTTCCACATACCGATCAGCCCGGTTCCCCCGCCGGTCGGGTATAAGATGACATCTGGAAGCTTCCAGTCCAATTGCTCCGCCAGCTCATAGCCCATCGTCTTCTTGCCCTCGACACGATAGGGCTCCTTCAACGTGGAAACATCGAACCAGCCTTCGGCCTCTTTCCGCTCGGCGACGATCTTGCCGCAATCGGTTATCAGGCCGTCTATCAGCGTCACATTCGCACCCGTTTCGCGACACTCGACGACATTCGCCTGGGGCGTATCGAGCGGCATGAAAATGTGAGCTTCCATCCCGGCCCGTGCAGCGTAGGCGGCCATCGCTCCGGCCGCATTTCCCGCGGACGGCACGGCGACTTTCTTCACACCAAGCTCCTTAGCCATCGAGATCGCAGCCGTCATCCCGCGTGCCTTAAAGCTTTGCGTCGGATTCTGGCCCTCATCTTTTATGTACAGATCAAGCCGGACGGGAAGCGAATTTGCTAGGCGTTCTGTCTTGAGCAGCGGCGTCCATCCCTCGCCGAACGAAACGATGTTCTCCGGATTCGTCACGGGCAGGACCTCACGGTAACGCCATAACGACGAAGTCCGCCCAGCAAGCGTGTCACGGCTCAGCGTCGAGCTCGCCTTTTCAAGGTCATACCTGACCAGCAGCGGTTTGCCGCATTCGACGCACAGGTTCTGCAGTACGCCTGCCTCATGACCGAGCCCGCAAAGGGCGCATTCCAGATGCGTAACATTCATAGATTATTTCCAAACGAACTCGCGGAAGAGGTTGAAACCGACGTTGACGCCGATCGAGATCGCTCCGCCCTTCAAGCCATGCACATAATCGTAACGTTCGGGATACCACAGCGTCGAAGATGCGATCTCCGCGGCAAATCCGCCGGCGATACGCGGAATACCAATGACACGCTTACCGTCTCTGTCGCGGGCAGTTACGGCCGAGAAGACCGAATTTCTAAGCCGGGCTTTGACGCTGCGATCCCGGCTTCGGTAAAACGTACTGTCGACCTTTAACGCCTCATCCAGTCCATACATCGTCGTGTTGCGCACCGCGCTCTTCCCTAATCCATTGGCAAATCGGCGCCCAAAACCTTCCCATTTGTCACCCCATTCATCAGGCGAATTGCGCCAAGTAAGAACTCCGGCCGTTATCGTGTATCGTGTAAGCGCGAACGGCCCAACGACGCTGTTAACGTAACTTTTGAATCGCCTTTTGCCGCTGGGTCTGATGTATCCCGTAGGCGTCAGCCCAACGGCTGGTTTTTTGTCCTCGATCTTCTTCTTCTCGTCGTCGGCGACTGTTCTATCCGCATCTGAGCTTTCCGACACCGTCCTTTTTTCCGCATCCGGCTGAACCGTCTTTGTCTCCGGCTCCGGTGTGGGCACGGCGGATTGTCCAAAAGTAAAGATAGCGGTCGCACAAAGCACCGCCGTCATCATAAATAACTTCATTATCGATCTGATTCCCCCTAGGTTCGTTACTGACTGTTTAAGACTATGATAGCCGATTCTTCAGCATTGGCTTTAGTGCCCGATAGACGTTCTCCGTCATTAACTTTTCGCCTTCCGCATTCGGATGGATTCCATCAGCCTGATTTAACTCTTTCTTGGCGGCAACTCCTTCAAGCAGAAATGGAAGAAACTCTACGCCGTGCTCGTCCGCAAGATCGGGAAACGCCATCATAAACTCCCGCTGGTAATCGGAGCCTGCGGTCGGCGGTGCAAGCATTCCACACAGCAGGACCTGAATATTCTTCGCCTTCGCTTTACGAATGATCTTATCCAGGTTTTCCTTCATCTTGCCCGCCGGCATTCCGCGCAAAAGATCATTTGCACCGAGTTCCAGTATCAGGATCGCGACATTCTCCTGCTCCAGCACCCAATCGGCTCTCTCCAAACCGCCAAGGCTCGTGTCACCGGATACACCTGCGTTGATCACCTCGTAATCGAAACCGTCCGCTTTGATCTTTTCCTGCAGCAGATATGGATAAGATTCCTTCTCAGACAGTCCAAATCCGGCTGTCAGGCTGTCGCCAAATGCGATTATCTTCGCCCTCTGTGCACCGGCCTGAGGCGTCACGAGCGGTTTGGCGGCCGATCCGTTCGAGGACGGTTGATACTTCGCCGCACCGCAGCCTGAAGCCGCGATAAGAAGAAACATGAAACTAACGAGCGCCGATAATCGAATAAATTGATACATATGAAGAAACGTCTATACGAAAATACTCGCGTTTAGGATGCAGGCTTTACCCAATATGTTGGCATTATTGACCTTTCGCTCGGCAACATTTAACCATCCGACGTTATTCATTTATCTTAATCTAATATGATCCTGCTGCAGAATTTGACCAAGACCGTTCGGTCAGGTACCGAAGACCTAACAATACTCGACGACGTGACGATCGAGATACCCGACGGCCAGTTCGTCGCACTGACCGGTGCTTCCGGCAGCGGTAAATCGACGCTTTTGGGTTTGATCGCGGGCTTGGATTCTCCTTCCAGCGGAACGATCATCGTTGACGGTGACGAGGTCACGTCAATGAATGAGGACGCGCTCGCTGAACTCAGAAGCCAAAAGATCGGCTTCGTGTTCCAGTCTTTTCATCTGATACCAAGCCTCACCGCGTTCGAAAATATCCTGATCCCGATGGAGATCCGCGGTGTTCGTGATGCCCGCGAACGAGCCGAACTCCTACTCGCCGACGTCGATCTCGTAAACCGCGGCCACCATTATCCGACCGAACTCTCAGGCGGCGAACAACAGCGCGTAGCGATCGCTCGTGCATTCGCGAACCAACCCTCTATACTTCTAGCCGACGAACCGACCGGAAATCTCGACTCGCGCAACGGCGCACACATCTTTGAGCTAATGACCGGCCTCCACTCAGCACGGAAGATAACTCTCGTACTTGTCACCCACGACGGACAGTTAGCCAATCAGGCAGAAAGACAGATCGTGCTCAAGGACGGAAGAGTAATCTCCGACCAAATGAACCGGGAGGACTGGCCGGCGAGCGCGTCATAACGTCGGTCCGGCCTAATATGAGATTCATCTTCAATCTAACTCGACGTGAGATCCGCTCTTCCTGGCGGCGGCTGTTGTTCTTTTTTCTTTGCATCGCACTCGGTGTGGGGTCGGTGGTTGCGTTGCGGTCGCTGATACAGAATCTGACGAGGGCGGTGGGAACGGACGCACGTGCGCTAATGACGGCGGACATCGAGCTCAGCTCGACCGCAGATTTTTCGCCGTCTGAGATATCCAAGATCGAACAGGTCCTGAACCAAACGGGCATTGTCGAGGCGAGAAACGAAGCGACCACCACGTCGTCAATGGCCAGCCCCGTCGATGCCGCCAACCCCAATACCCGCCTTGTGGAATTGAAGGGTGTCGAGCCGCCTTTTCCTCTGGTCGGCGAGTTCGTGATGGATGACGGCACTCCGTTCGATTTCGCACTTTTGGAAAACAACGGTGCGGTCGTCGCAAAGATATTGCTCGAAGACCTGAATGTGAAGGTAGGCGACAGGATCAAGATCGGCGAAGCTGAATTCCAGATCCGCGGAGTTTTTGATGAGGAGCCGGGCGGATCAAGCGGCTTTCGTATCGGAGCCCGCGTTTTCGTCGCAAAGACTGCATTCGACACAGCGGGCATTTCACGTAATGCGAGCCGTGTCAGGCGGAGAATACTTTACCGAACATCCGACAATCCGACCGAGCTTGTAAGGCAGCTTCGCGAGGCTCTCAAAGGCACGACCGTTGGCGTCCAGTCGTATCGCGAAACGCAGGAGAACATCGGTGCCCAGTTCACGCGGACCGAGAATTATCTCTCGCTCACGGGATTGCTGATCCTCGTTCTCGGCGGCGTTGGCGTTTGGAACGTCGCACGCGCGTTCGTTGAGCAAAAGCGTAAGTCGGTCGCGGTTCTCAAGTGTCTCGGGGCAAGCGGCACTCGGATCATCTCGGTATACCTGCTCCAGATCTTAACGCTGGGCTTTGTCGGCAGTGTATTCGGAGTAGTTCTCGCCCAGGCCGGGCTGTGGATCGTCCGACTGCAATTTCTCGATGCCTTGCCCGAGAAGATGACCTATTCCGTCAACCTCTGGACCGCGGCTCAGGGCATTCTTCTGGGCGTTGCCATTTCTATTCTATTTTCCGCACTCCCGCTTCTGCAGGTGCGAAACATCAAGCCAAAGCTGCTCCTGCGCGATGAGAACAACGCGAGCCTACGCAAGCTCGATCTCACAAAGTGGCTCTTTGGAGCGCTCTCTCTGGCAGGCCTTTTGGGCTTGGCCGTTTGGCAGGCGGGCTCAGTCCTTGTCGGCGTGTTCTTCCTTGCCGGCCTTGCGGCGACGGCCGGAGTGCTCTACCTCGCTGCACTTATCCTTACCGTACTGCTTAGAAGACTAAGAGTGTTTGGAACGTTCAGCCTTAGACAAGCGGTCAATTCCCTTTATCGTCCCGGCAATCAAACCCGCATAATCCTGCTGGCGGTCGGCCTCGGAGCCTTCGTCGTGCTTGCGGTCCAGTCGCTGCAAACGAATCTGGTACGCGAGTTCGATTTCACGCGAAATCAGCGGCTTCCGAGTCTTTTCTTTATTGATGTGCAAAAAAGCCAGATCGACGAGCTGGCTAGAAATATCGAAGAACGTATCGGCGAAAAGCCGGAAACGACCCCGACCGTTCGGGCACGCATCTCTCACGTGAATAGCCAGGCGTTCGATTTCCAGCGGCCCGAGATGCGTCAGCAGCAGGGCCAGATAGGCCGCGAATTTGCCGTCACCTATCGGCCAAACCTCGACACTAACGAAAAGATCATCGACGGTGAGTGGTGGACCGCCGGCGGCGAAGCGCCCGTTCCGCAAGTTTCGGTCGAAGAAGAGATGGCGGTTCGGCTCAAGGTCGGTGTGGGCGATTCGATCACGTTTGATATTTCGGGGCGGAAAATCACAGCACAGGTCGCCAGTGTCAGGAAGATCGACCTTCGCAACACGCGGACCGTGTTCATCTTCGTATTCCGTCCGGGCGTGCTCGACGCGGCTCCGCAATCGTTTGCCGCGACAGTGCTGACGCGAGTCGCCCCGACCGAACGTCAGCGTCTTCAGCGCGACATGATCCTCAAATTTCCTAATATCCAGATATTCGACGTAGCCGACATCGTCGCGACAGTTCAGAAACTGGTCGCCAATTTCGTACTCGCGATCTCGTTTGTCGGCAGCTTTGTTATCTTAAGCGGCGTCCTGATCCTGATCGGGTCGATCGCCCTGACCAAATCTCAACGCATCTACGAAAACGCAATCTTAAAAACGCTCGGGGCAAAACGGCTCACCCTCGGGTCGATACTTCTATTCGAATATGGACTTCTTGGACTGCTCGCCGGGATCATCGGCTCAGTTTTCGCCGTCGGCCTCTCTTGGGCCGTCAGCCGCTTTATCCTTGATATTGCCTGGGAGTTCGATCCGTGGCTGGGATTGATGGGAATTGTGGCGACAACGGTGATAGTCGTCGTGGTGGGCTGTATTGCCAGCTTCGATGTGCTGTTTAGAAAGCCGCTTGGAACACTTCGGTCGCAGTAGAAAAAACTATCTACCTTCGACGAACGGATGCGACGCCAACACGGTGCGCATATTAACGAGGCCGAAGAGCGTCTCAAGATAAGCGCCAAATCGGTGGAGGATCGGAACGAGGTCTTTGCTCTCGGTCGTCGCGAAAACCTCTTCGGTAAAGCGCTCCAGCGTCTCGCGATCCTTGAAGAACAAATACTCGACCGACTCGCCCATAAACCCCGACAGCTCTTTTCTGACCGCATCTACCTTCGCGGTTTGCGGGTCCGTTTCGGCGGCCTGTACGGCCTGCAGCGTTTTCCAAAGAAAGCGGCGGAGCGTAAGCGAGCGTTCGAGCTTTAATTGAATGCCCGGAAAAAGATCGGTGACCACGACGTTCGGATCTACGAGACGTGCAAATCCCGCCAGGATCTGTTCAAAGCTATCATTCAGCGACGCGTAAGCTGTCTCGACCTTTGCGTGGATCGAAGGTGCGGGGCGAATTCCGACAAGGCCGGTAAGTTCCTGCTGGTAAACTTTTTTAAGCTCAAGCGAAGCCGTATAGGACGCTCCGTCCAGCGAACTAAACAACTCGGCGCTTTCATCCTGAAATCGCGTAAGGCGGCTGTTTATAAAATTGATCAGGTCCTGCGAGCATTCATGCACCTTAGAAAAGATGAGCACCGTTGGCTTTAGCGGTTCATCGTTTCTGAGCATTGCCCCTACGACGTCAAGCGAACGTATTATCACTGCAAATCGCGACAGCACTTCCGTCAGGTCGGCCCTATCAGAAAAAGACAGCGACTTGTTTGAAAGCAGCTGCTTCAGGTCGCTTCGCAGATAATGCAGGCCATCCTTGCCCCAAAACTTTGTGAACTTCGAAGCGATCGGCAGCTTCCGAAGCTTATCGGCAAGCAGCTGGTTCCACGCCTTCCACGCCTCAAATTTCAGCGTCCCCGAATTGATCAGATTCTTATTCAGAACGATCAGCTCGCGCAGTTCGAGCACGAAACCGTCGCAGTCCTCGACCGTAAACCCGCCGACGCTTGTGCCCGAGCTAAGGCCTTTCCTCAGTTCGTAGTTCAAATTCGAGCAGATCAGCAAAGCCGCGTACGAGAGGCGAAACTCTTTAGCCCAGCTCGCATCAGGATCGCCGGCCCGCGCGCTGTCGCGCGATATCCTGTCCCAATTGCACAGAAACCCTTCCAGGCCGGTCAGCCACAGGCCGATATCGAACAGCACTTCTTCCGACGGACGCACCGGCCTCTCCGGCAGTGCCACCTCGAAAACTGATTCGTTTGAATGCGGCACGCTCGGATTCACGGCGGTCGAAAGAGAAGCGTTGAGTTCCAAAATGGGGTTTCCTCTCAAGAAAATCGGGAATGGGTGGCAGGCGGCGGAAGATCCACTACATCTTTTATACAATATTCATGGGAGAATAAGCAATAAAAAGGTTCGCGAGCATTGCGTGCGATAGATCGAAATGAACGAGATGAATAAACCAAAGATCCTCATCGCCACCGGCAACGCGGGAAAGGTTCGCGAACTGCACGAGCTGTTTCGCGGAGTTCCTGCCGAATTTGCAAGCCTCACCGACTTCCCTCATATAGCCGAAGTGCCCGAGACCGGTTCGACCTTCACCGAGAACGCCAGCCTCAAGGCGGTCGGCTACGCCCGGCAGGCCGGAATGCTCGCCCTTGCCGACGATTCCGGCCTTGTCGTAGACGCGCTTGACGGCGAACCCGGCGTCCTTTCGGCACGCTTCGGCGGCGACGTTGGATTCGATCAAAAGATGCAGTTGATACTCACGCGAATGGCCGCCTCGATCGAGCATCGGCGGACGGCCCGGTTCGTTTGTTCAATGGTCGTCGCCGATCCGTCGGGCAGCATACTCACCGCCGCCGAAGGCATTTGCGAAGGCCGTATCGCTGACGCGCCTCGTGGCCGCGGCGGTTTTGGATACGATCCGATCTTCGTCCCCGACGGCCATCAGCACACGTTCGGCGAGCTTCCAGACGAGATAAAAGCCGAAATAAGCCATCGTGCGCTCGCTGGAGCGAAAATAATGCGATATTTACTCGCTTTTACGGCGGTTTGACTTGACCACTCCATTTTTCGCCTGTAAAATTCGACTCTTGTTAGCGTTGTTCAAGACAACTCGGGGCGTAGCACAGCCTGGTAGTGCGCTCGGTTTGGGACCGAGAGGCCGCAAGTTCGAATCTTGCCGCCCCGACCATTCCGACCAACAACACTCGACGACCTTTGCTCTTTCGCGTAAGCACTGAATCACAGGCAATCAAATCAGTAAAAGAAGTTTTCATATTCACAATCCCAATTGGAGGTTAGTAGAAAATTATGGCTCGTATGACACAAACGGAGATCGTCAACACGTTGGCGGAAAGTTCAGGACTCAAAAAGACCGATGTTAAGGGAATGTTTGACGCGATCGCGGATCTCGCCGCGAAAGAAGTTAAAAAGAATGGCGAATTCACGCTCCCAGGCTTTGGCAAGCTCGTAAAAGCGACCCGCAAAGCCCGCGAAGGCCGCAACCCGGCAACCGGTGCAGTTATCAAGATCCCAGCCAAAACCACCGTCAAATTCCGCCTCGGCAAAGCAATGAAAGACGCAGTCGGCGGCAAATAGTTCTCAAAGTTTTATAAAAAAGTAAACGGCCGGGTATGTCCAACATATCCGGCTTTTTGAATTTCATAACCCTTAGTTCTTTTGACTTGGCATTACTTTGAGCTAGTCGACCCTGAACCTTGCCAGAACTGCCCTCTAGTGATAGATTTGCGGTGTTTTTCTCTAAAACACTACCACAGCGATAATCAAAAAGGCTGAAGGAGACCTAAATGGAAAGTACGCTTTCAACATTTCTGCGCATTGGCGGAGGCTGTGCGATCGCGGCGCCGATCGTTATCCTCGGCGGCGACATTTTCCGGGCGCTTACGGGACTCGATTTTATATGGACCTTAGCATTTTGGTCCGGGTTCGTTTTGTTTGTGCCGGGCCTGATCGGGTTCACGTACGTTCTTGCCGCGGCAGGCAGCCGTTTGGCATACGCGGGCGGAGCACTCGCCGTTTTCGGAGCCATCGCCGGTGCGAGCATGCAGGTGCTCTTCAGGGTCTACGCTGTCTTGAATGAACAAGGCTCAACGCAGACCGTCGACCAGCTCGGGCAAACCTTCAAGCTCGTCGCGTCAACTCAGATGATCGGCATCACGTTTCCGATCGGCCTCATTCTCCTCGCCATCAGCCTGTTGATCATCGACCGCACCAAGTGGCTGCACGCGCTGCTTCTAACGATCGGCGCCGTCGCGTTTCCCATCGGACGCATCGGAGGCTTCACCGCCGCCGTAATGATAAGCGGCATCTTCCTAACCGCCGCCTTCAGCTTCATCGGCGACCTGATCATGCGCCCGCACAAGATCGCAACGAGCCCATCACTGAAAGGAGCAAATTAACCCGGGGCTCAAAGCGTCCCTGAGAGGGACAAATTAAATAGCTCGGGGTAAAGGCTGAAAGCCGGCACCTCAGATCTTAAGCTCCCCTCCTTGGAAAAGGAGGGGTGGCAGCCGCCGCGGCTGACGGGGTGGTTCGTACTACTCTTTAACTCCCCTCCTTGTCTAAGGAGGGGTGGCAGCGGCATCCGCTGACGGGGTGGTTCGATCTCAACGCTTCCGGCCCGACGCTACACCTTCCCCAACAAACTCTCGATCAACCCGACCTGCGCCGGATTTATCTTCTTCTTCGCGGTCTCCACATCAAACCACTCCGCGCGGTCCACTTCCGGAAACTCCCGCGTCTTTCCGCTTTTCGGCGGCCATTCCATCTCGAACGTATTGCTCACTATCGCCGAAGCATCCACATCCGCCTCGACCGCCCAAGCATAGACCACCTTCCCGCCCTTTTGCGTCACCGGCGGCAGCTCGATAAAATCTCCCGCGATCCGAAAACCCGTCTCCTCCTCAAACTCCCGCCTCGCCGCCGCAAACGCATCTTCCCCGTCCAATTCTCCCTTCGGAATGGACCCCACACCCAAATCCTTCTTCCCAAAAAAGGGCCCACCCGGATGCACCAAAAACACCTCCACAAACCCCTTCACCACGCTAAACAACAACAACCCAGCACTCCTCTTCACCATCACCACAATCTACGATCCTCAGAATTAAGTTATCTCTAAGAATCTCCAATAAGCTGGGTGGACCCGGTACCGAATAGGTTTGCCGCGCTTTTCGCTTAGTTTCCGAGCCAGAATTTGATTTTTCTTGTTCTCTTGCGGATCATCAGCGAATCCGAATTCACCATTTCTCACTTCTGGGCCGAGAAATGTTAGTGAGCAAAGATGGTCTATGGCAGCGTCCACCATTGAGGATGGAGTCTTGGCTTGTGTAATAAAACTCGCTACCATTTCATGATCCAGAATCTTTCCACAGCCCAAAAACTCAAGGACGATGGCCTCAACTGACACATTCGATAAAGCACCGTCTTCAACAAGGAGGCTATCGACCGCAAATTGAGAGTAGAGTCGTTCGGCGTCCAGGATATCAGCTTCTTCAACAATTGTGTGGCGACGATTTATTGCAGTCGACACGGCAGCTTTTATGAAGAAGATCAAGTCTCTTGGTCGAAACAAAGACTGCGTGAGGAAATAGTCTCTTACCGTTTTTCTTTTGACCGTTTTGCAAAAGTAACGGTCCCATACTTGTGCTGGCGAGAGTTTGCCATTTTGCAAAGTCACGAAGCGCTCCTCGATTACACCTAAGAGGGTTTCCGGGTCACGCCAATTCAACTTCGAAAACTCAAGTTTGTCGGGCTCTAGAGCGAGCTCCTTGATGCGGAAGAAAATATCTGAGCGCAAAAAAACAACTACGCTGATCTTTGCGGCTGACCGCCGACTATCTTGATGCCTGAAATCGTCTGCCACCCGCCTTGCCGCACGCAGTAGTCCGAGAAAAAATTCGGAAAGACTCTCAAGATCGCTCTTGCGGTCCCATGCCTTGTCAAGATTATCAACAAGCACTACCACTTTCTCACGTGATGAGAGCAATCGACCTAAAACGAGTCGCAAATCTCTCAATACACCTGAATGCAGAGCTTCTGATATTGCCGTGACAGTTTTCTCAAGAAGCTTTGAGGTTTCTGCACTTTTCTGTGACTTAGCCAGTGCGCTAACGCACCGTTCCAAGCGAACCGAGAATTCAGTACGAAGAAATCCATCGTTTTGATCCATCAAGGATAAGAGCTCTCGCTCGTCTGACGATGGTGTTCCGTACCTGTTTTCCATTTCTTGAGCCAGAGTATTCGCTATTTCCGAATACAGAAGAAACTTCCAAAGGCTCTCCAGAGCAAACGACTTCGTATCACGTTGAGAGTACTCTCTTACGAGCTGCGCAACGCTTTGCAGTTGGTACGATACAGGCTTAACCTGACAGACTAGGTTTCGGCGGTCCTTACCCAGGTCCGCCGCGAGCTTCAGATAGTTGGCTGATTTTCCGGAGCCTTTGCGTCCGACGAATATGGAGTGCTTCCCATCAACCGCGTCCCGGTAGGCAGAGGTTTCAACAAAGTAATAATCAATTAATTGATCTGCTTCATTCTCCGCGACGAACTCACCTAGTTGAAAGCCTCTCAGTTCCGTGGCGAGGCGGACGCTCACGTCATATTTCTTTCTCTCTTCTCCCTGCTGCTTCCAAGTTCCCTCGATTGGTTCAATCCAATCTTTCAGATGACCAAGTGCCTGCCCGGCCGTGTCATACCGTCGCACAAT
>JANNNS010000208.1:0-4642 GCA_031398645.1 Acidobacteriota bacterium | reverse complement strand
TACTCGACTACGGGGCAAGTCTTCATCCTGGACGAAGACACTTTCGAGATAGGTGATATCCCTGTTTCCGCGGATCATGACGGTGACGGACTCGATAACTTCGCCATCTTCCGGCCGTCCACCGCGACTTGGCACATTCATTCTACACAAGGCATGAGCCAAACGCAGTTCGGCGAGGCCGGCGACAAGCCGACCGTGGTCCTCTCGTTCGCGGGAAATCCGTGAACGGTTTGAGGAGAGTGCTATTTGGAAAAACGTGAAACGCCGCGGTTGATGCGGAGGTCGCGCGAGCCCGTTGAGGACACGGTGACGTTATTCGCCGTCAGCGTTGTGCCCGTCGCCCGCTGGAATTCGGAAATGGAACGGTTGAGGTCGGTCTGTGCCTGAAGTTCGCGGCCGCGGGCGGCGAGAAGTTCGTTCTGACGCTGGAGGACGAGATACGTGGTCGTCGTGCCGGCCGCAAACTGACGCTGTTCGCTGGACAAAAGCTGCTCGGCGGAAGAACGCGATGCCGCCGCAGAGGCGAGACGAGCCTCGGCGGACCGCAACGCCTGAAGAGCGTTTCGCACCTCGGCTTCGATGATCTGTTCGGCCTGCGCACGCTGATTCGTGATCCGCGTGCCTTCCACGAGAGTCCGACCTAGATTCGCCTTGGCCGTCGTGTTTCCCCACGGAAGCGATATGGCGACGCCGACGCGATACGTCGGGTAATCAAGTGCGAACAGGTTTCCAAGCGAATTCAAATATCCGCCGACAAGATTGCCGGGAACTCTGCTCAAACCGGTCGCCGGGTTGATCGCCGCAGCGGTTTCGGTTCCCGCAAGGCCCTGCGAAGTGTACGAGCCGATGAGGTCGATCTGCGGCTTGGTCTGGTTACGGAAATATCCCTCGTTGATCTTGTTTATCTCGGCATTAGTTTCGAGTTGCGCGATCTCGGGGCGATTCTTGATCGCCTCGGTCAACGCGATCTCGAGGCCGATGCGCGGAGGATCAAGCGAAATTGGCGAAACAGGCGTAATCGGCCGTCCCCAGTCACCGGAAGTTCGGTCCGCAAGAAGCAGCGTTTTTAGCGTGTTCTCTGCCCGCGTCACATCTTCCTGAGCCGCGTAAACTCCCTGCTCGAATGTAGTTATCTGGGCGGTCGCGGCGACAACATCGATCGGAGCGAGAACACCTTTCGAGACTTGCCGCAGATTGCTTTCAAGCTGCGTTCGGGCCTGTTTGACCGCATCGATCTGCACCTGTAGATTTCTCAGCGAAAACGCAAGGTTCCAGTATGCCTGCTCGACCTGGGCGATGACCTCGATCGCCCGCTGACGAAACTGCGCGTCGCTGAGACTAAGGTTCTTTCTGGCGATGGCGATCTGCCGACGATTATTGTCCGTCCGGAAATTTCGCAGCAGCGGCTGTGTGTAACTCAAATTCACGACTGACGGAAATTGCGGATTGAGGAATGAGTTCGTGTTGCTCGTCGTCTGCCGCGTGGAATCAAAACGGGCCGAGTAGCTGCCGCCGTAAAAAGGTGTGAAACCGGTCACACCGGCAGTGCCAAAGTAGCGCGTCTGAGTTACCGCTCCATTGACTGCTCCGCCAATGGCCGAAGCCGTGGGCGTGGTCGCACTTTCATAATAGCTTTCAGAACCGATAAGCGGATCATAGACGCCGCGAGCACCACGCAGATTGAACTCGGCGATCTGTACGTCATTTCTAGACGTATCGATATCGTTGTTGTTTTTCAACGCCATCTCGACCGCTTCTTCGAGCGTAAGGGTCTTCTGGTTCGCAAGGTCTACTCCGACGCGGTCCGAACTCGGAAGCGGACGCGACGGAGCCTCGAAATTAGGCGCGATCGGCGGCGGATCGTTCGGAAGCACCGCGTCCGGAACATAAGGTGACGGCAGCGGAACCGGCGACGGTGTCGGCATCGGCGTTGGATCCTGGCCCCAAGCCGCGACGCCACCGGCGAACAATATCATCAAACTGAAAACTAATACTCTCATCAAAACCACTTGAAAAACTCTCCTGAACCCTAGGATCGCGGATCGGTCTCTGGTGCCTCCCGCCGCAATTCCGGTTCCGCGTCCGAACCGCGGCCAAACATCTTTAGAATGCCTGTCTTAACATTTCCGGCCCGTGATCCTAAACCACGCATAAACGTAGACTCCGCCGCATCATCGAACAGCGAATAAAACACCGGCACGGCCAGAAGCGTCAGCAGCAAACACATCGACTGCCCGCCGACGACCAGAATACCGATCGAGCGGTTCGTCGCCGCACCGGCACCGCTGCCGAGTATCAGCGGGATCATTCCGGCCACAAGGGCGATCGTCGTCATCAGGATCGGCCGCAGTCGGTCGCGGTTTGCCTGGATGATCGCGTCGTAGCGATTCATCCCTCTCGCCCGCAGCGTGTTCGTATGGTCGATCTGCAAAATAGCATTCTTCTTCACGATACCGAACAACAGCAGAATTCCGAGCGCCGAAAAGATGTTGAGCGTCTGCCCCGCGATCGCGGTAGAAAGCAGTGCAAAAGGCACGGCCAATGGCAGCGTCAGCAGGATCGTCACCGGATGGATGAACGATTCAAACTGTGCCGCCAAGATCAGGTACATAAAGACGAATGAAAGCAGGAACGCGTAGAGGAACGACTCATAAGCCTTCTGCAATTCTTTCGATTGGCCGGTCACGCCGGTCACGTATTCCGCCGGCATATTAAGTCCTTCCGCGATCGTCTGCATCTTTGCGACGGCGTCCGATTCGGAAGCGTTCGGAGGCAAACCTGCCGAGACGGTCACCTGACGCTGGCGATTGAGCCGGTTGATCGACGACGGAGCAGTCGCTTCGCTGATCTTTACGACGCGTTCGAGATCGACGATGCCGCCGTTCGTCGAACCGACGGTGAAATATCGAAAATTCTGCCGGTCCCGGCGATATGCCTCTTCGGCCCGAACCACTACGTCAAATTGCTCTGAACCTTCACTGAAGGTGGAAACTATCTGTCCTGCGGAAAGAATGTTCAGAGCCTGTGCGACGTCGCCTGCACGCACTCCAAGATCAGCGGCTCGCGTACGATCGATGACCACGCGGATCTCCGGATTGCCGACCTCGATCGAGTTATCGGGATCACGATAGATCGGGTCCTGATTCATCTTCTCAACCATGATATTGGCGTACTCGGTGAGTTTGCCCATATCCGGCCCTGAAATGTACATTCCTACGCCGGAACCGCCTCGTCCAAGGCCGATGCTTCCTGCGATCGAGGACGAGGCCGAGACAGTCACCTGATAATCCTTCGACGAATACTTTCTGGCGATCGCTCTGGTTTGATTGATCAGATCGGCTTGTCCCTTTTCTCGTTCGCCGACCGGCAAAAGTGCGACATTAACGAATCCGTTATTCGGCCCGGAACCACGCCCAAAACCGGCAAGCACCAACGTATTCTTAACGCCCGGCACTTCAGCACGAATGTCACGCGCGATGCGGTCAAGGATCGACTGCGTCGCGGAAAGCGATGTTCCCTGCGGCCCTCGCACATTCACCTGAAATAGCGACTCGTCTTCGTCCGGCAAAAACGCCATACCGACGAACTTATAAAGCGGCACGATCGACGCGACGGTTATGACGCAGATAAGCACGACAGCCCAGCGAAAGCGCATCGAAAGCTTCAGCAGCCAGGTGTATGATCCGTCGATCTTGCGATAGAACCAGCCGTCCTTTGAGTCTGAGCCATGTTCGCCTACATTTGCTGTAGTCTCAGGATTCTCAGGCTCGTCACCATTCGCTTCGAGATAACTTCCCGCTTCAGGCTGCATCGGTTCCGCTGCCGAGTGCTTCTCAGGCGACTTGCTATCCTTCGGCCGCTTGATCCATCTCGCCGCCAGCATCGGCGTAAGAGTGAACGAAACGATCAGCGATACGGCGATCGCCGCCGCCGCCGTCAGGCCGAACGAGGACATGAAGCGGCCGACGATGCCCGTCATGAACCCGACCGGAATGAACACTGCAAGCAGTGAGAGCGTCGTCGCAAGGACGGCAAGGCCGATCTCACGCGTTCCCTCGATCGCCGCCTGGAACGGGTCCATTCCCTTTTCCTCAACGAATCGGTAGATGTTCTCCAGCACGACGATCGCGTCATCGATAACGATACCGACCATGAGGGTCAGAGCAAGCATCGTCATCTGATTCAGCGAATAGCCAAGTGCGGCGATAGCCGCGAATGCCGCGATGATCGATACGGGAATTGCGAGAGACGCAATAATCGTCGAACGGAAATTCCACAGGAACAGAAAAACGATTATCGCCGCGAACAAACCGCCGAGGACCAAATGCTCCTCGATGGCGTGGAGGGAATTCTCGATAAACTCAGACTGATCGCGGATCACCGCGTGCTTCATGTCCGACGGCAGGTTCGGCAAGATCGTTGCCATGCGGGTCTTAACGTTATTGATCACCGCGATGGTGTTCGCTCCGGCCTGTTTACGCACGCCGACCGAAACAGATGTTACACCGTCAAGAGATGCGGCCGAGCTCGGTTCGCCGCCGGTTTTCTGAACTGAGCCAATGTCCTTTATCTTGATCGGAAAGCCGTTTCGAGTAGCAATTACGACATCGTTGAACTGTTCGACCTCGGTCAACTTGCTCAT
>JANNNS010000262.1:0-6474 GCA_031398645.1 Acidobacteriota bacterium | reverse complement strand
GCTGAAGACAGATGAGATTGCCGAAGTAATCGGCGTATCTGAGATAACGGTCCTGCGCGAATGGCAAAAGGCCAAAGCGTGGCTTTACCTTCAGTTGAACAAAACCGGCAAGTAGATGGACGCTAAGCGCTGGAGACAGATCGATTCCCTGCTTGACGCCGCCATGGAGCGGCCTGCGGAAGAACGTAGGCGTTTTGTGTCTACCCAGTCCGCCAACGATACCGAACTGTGTGCTGCAGTGCTTGAACTCCTGGACGCTCAGGAAAAGTCAGGAAGTTTTCTCCAGAATTCCGCAATGCACATGGCCGCCGAGGCCGCCGCGAATGCCGAGACGGAAATATCGGCTTTTGCCTTCGTAAATAAACAGATCGCCTCTTACCAGGTCGAAAGGCTGCTCGGCGCGGGAGGAATGGGTGAGGTTTATCTCGCCTTTGACCAAAAGCTAAGGCGTAAAGTCGCCCTCAAGCTTTTGCCGCCTGAATTTGTTTCAAACGATGAGCGGGTAAAGCGCTTTGAGCTGGAGGCACGAGCGATCTCGTCGCTAAACCATCCCAACATCGTAACGATCTATGACGTCGGCAGTTTTGAAGGCGTTAATTATATCGCAACAGAATTTGTCGAAGGGAGGACGCTTCGGGAGCTGATCGGCGGATCGTTCAAGATACGGAACATCATCCTCAATTCAATGCAACTCTGCGATGCCCTCTCGGCGGCCCACGAAGCAGGCATCATTCATCGCGACATAAAGCCCGAGAACATAATGATCCGCAGGGACGGCTATGCAAAGGTCCTCGATTTTGGCTTGGCTAAATTGACCGATCCGGGACAGATGACGATTCGGGACATGGCCGCCACGACAAAAGGCGTGATCATTGGAACGCCGGCTTACATGTCGCCGGCACAGATAACGGACGACACGCTGGATCACAGGACAGATCTTTGGAGCAGCGGCGTCGTGATGTACGAGTTCCTGACGGGCAAGAACCCGTTCAAAGGGGCGACGAAGCAGGAAACGTTTCAGAACATTCTGACAAAAGAAGTCCCGCCGGCCAGCACGTTAAATCCCGACGTTCCACCTGAAGTAGATCGAATAATTGCGAAACTCTTAGAGAGAGATCCTGATCTGGGCTACCAATCTGCGGCGGACCTGCGAGCAGACCTTAAAAAGGTGAAACGGGAGTTCGACTCGTCGCCGCCATGGTCAACTCAGTCCAGCGGTTCAGTTGGCCTTGCCGGAGTAATAACGGGGCGGCCGTGGTACGTTTACGCCGCCGCGGCACTTGTGCTGATCCTGCCCGTTGCCGCGCTAGCGTACTTCCTGATGAATCGCGGCCAGGCTTACCCGCCAGGCCCGGACTGGTCCAAAGCCACCAGCACACAAATAACGAACCAGGGCGGGACGGAGTTTTTTCCGAGTTTATCGCCGGATGGCCGCGACGTGGTTTACGCCGCCGAGGAGAACGGGCAGTTCGACATCTTTTGGCAACGCATCGGAAGCAAACGGCGGACAAATCTTACGCAGGGTTCAGCTAGTGACGACACGCAGCCGGTCTTTTCACCCAACGGCGAACTCATCGCCTTCCGATCCGAGCGGGAACCAAAAGGGATTTATACGATAGACGTGAATGGCGAGAATCTTCGCCACATCTCAGAGATCGGATATCATCCATCCTGGTCACCTGACGGGAAACAACTTGTCGTTGCAATGTTCGGGAGAGACCAGCCTACAGTACGCGCATCGCCTGGACTTTCGCTGCAGGTCATTGACGTTCAGTCCAAATCGAGAACCGACATAATTAAAGCCGAGGCATCGTTTCCGGCGTGGTCTCCTAACGGGCACCGGATCGCGTACTGGTTCTACACCGGCACGTACGGCCGCCGGGAGATCGCGACGGTTCCGGCGGGCGGCGGTGAGCCTGTGGTCATTGCGAAGGATTTTGCGGTCTCGAATTGGAATCCGGTTTGGTCGCCCGACGGCAAGTTTCTATATTTCGTCAGCAGCCGGGCTGGGAACATGAACTTCTGGCGCGTACCGATAGATGAGTTGACCGGGGCTGCACTCGGTGAACCCGAGCCGGCTGTGGCTCCGTCCGTCTTCAGCCGCCACATTACCTTCTCGCGTGACGGGAGGCGAATGGTGTATGTGCAGACAAACAATCGGGCAAATATTCAGGGTGTTGAATTCGACGCCGCGGCCGGCAAGGCGCTTGGCGAGCCCTTCTGGATAACTCAGGGTGACCGCGAAGTATCGAGAGCGGAACTCTCGGCAGACGGAACGCAGTTTGTAATGCGCCTTATCCGACGGACCCAAGATGACATCGTCACCGTCGATCGCAACGGCAACGAATGGCGCGACGTGACCAACGACGAACCTTTCGACCGTTACGTCCGCTGGTCGCCGGACGGAAGGCGGATCGCATTCGCATCAGACCGCAACGGCGGAGGTGAAGTGTGGCTGTCAAATCCGGATGGAACCAACCTTCGACAGCTTACCTTCGATCAAAACCCGGAATTTGCGTCCGGATTCCCGGTCTGGTCGCCGGATGGGACGCGTCTCGCAGTTCGTCACGACAACGTCACGTCTTTGATCGATGTGTCTGCTGACAAGCCCGGCAGAGTCTCCCTTCAGCCGGCGCCGAACGCGGATACTATTGTGGTGTGGGATTGGTCGCCGGATGGGAAGAAATTATTGGGCGTTATAGCGGAGGGTGCAAAGCGGCACGTCGGAACCTATTCCCTCGAAACCCAAACCTACGATATAGTGGTACAAAACTCTACCGCGATCGCTTCATGGTTGCCGGATAGTCGTCGGCTTGTATATTCAGTGGGAAGCAAGATCTTTATCGCCGATGCTCAAACCAAAACGGCCCGTGAGATATTCGCGAATCCCCTAGTCGAGATCCGCAGCCCATTCGTCAGCCGCGATGGCAAACTTCTTTATTACACGGCGGCAAATCAAGAATCGGATATCTGGATGCTAGATCTGAACGCCGACAAATAGATACCGGTAGGGTCTTGGCAGTAATTGCGGGCGGCAGTGCCTGTAAAACTGAACATTTTGATTTTCCGCTGTTTCGCTTCCGCACGCCCACGGGCTATTATCTAGTCGATAAACCAGTATGCTCAGATTTTTTAACACGTTAACACGGCAGCAGGAAGAGTTTCACCCATTGGAAGAAGGCAAGGTGCGGATGTATATCTGCGGGCCGACGGTTTGGAATTTTGCTCACATCGGCAACTTTCGAACGTTTGTTTTCGGCGATATTCTGCGTCGTTATTTGAAATTCAAAGGGTATGATGTCACGCACGTCTTTAATTTGACGGATATTGACGACCGCATCATCAACGAGGCGGCGGCGCGCGGCATCAGCATCGACGAATTTACCGCACCCTATATTCAGTATTTTTGGGAAGACTTCGACGCCCTTGGAAACGAACGGCCGGAGGTTACGCCGCGTGCGACTCATCATATTCCCGAGATGATCGACATCATCTCTAAGCTCCTGGAAAATGGCCACGCGTACGAATCGGATGGTTCGATATATTACCGGATCACTGCGTTTCCCGACTATGGAAAACTCTCGAAAATTAGCTTTTCGGGGAACATCACGGGCGGCAGCGAGCGAATCGATACGGACAAATACGAAAAGGAAGACGCACGTGACTTTGCCCTCTGGAAATTGGTCGGCGAAGACGAGGCGCCGGGCTGGGATGCCCCGTTTGGACGCGGACGGCCGGGCTGGCATATCGAATGTTCCGGGATGGCGATGAAGTATCTTGGCGAGACACTCGACATCCACGCCGGCGGGCAGGACCTTCAATTCCCGCATCATGAGAATGAGATCGCCCAGTCAGAAGGCTCGACGGGTAAGCTGTTCGCCAAATACTGGATACACAGCGAGTTTCTCAAGATCGACGACGTGACGATGTCGAAGTCGAAAGGTAATTTCTTTACGTTTCGCGATCTCCGGGAGCAGGGCTATTCGGCCCTCGCAATACGGTATTTGTTGCTCTCGGTGCCGACTCGTAAGCAGTTGAACTTCACATTTGAAGGATTGCAGGGAGCAGAATCGACGGTCGAACGCCTTCGCAATTTCCGGTCGCTCGTGACTGACGCGAAAACCTCGCCTGTCTCGGACCTCGACGTTGCCGCTCTGGTAACCAAAGCACTGGCCGACTTCGAATCGTCAATGGATGATGATTTCAACACGGCCGCGGCACTCGCCGCCGTGCACGACCTTGTACGCGAGATAAATACGGTTATGGCCGGAAAAGGGTTGCTCACCTCAGACCGTGATGCCGTGCTTGAGGCGATCGCGAAGTTCGACTCTGTCCTTGGCATTTTCGGCGAACAGGACAGCAGCGTACTAGACGCCGAGATCGAGGCACTTGTGGAAGAACGACAGGCCGCACGCCGCGACAGGGATTTTGCTCGTTCGGACGATCTCCGCGATCTGCTTGCCGAAAAAGGAATCGTTTTAGAAGACACTAAAGACGGCGTAAGGTGGAAGAGAAAATAGTGGTCATCGGCTATATTTACGCGTCGCACGCACGAGATAAACATTTGAATCTGCCGAGGGATATGTGAACGTTTCAACGATCGCATATCCCTTTTCCGTCAAGAGTGACAAGGGCGGCTTGGTCTCGTCGAGATCCTTAGCCCTGAAAGCGAAAGACACCCACTCGCCGGTGATCCCGCTCTTGTTTGTTACCTGAACTCTATTGAATCCTCGTGGCAAAAAGTAAGCCGGGTCTTCGGCAAGACCGGTCTCTTTGATGAGAATCATATTCGCATTTGGCCTAGACCGCAGGCTGAACCAGAGATGGTACGCCGAGAGGTCCTCAAACGCGTAGAGATTCTCATCCGGTCCGCGGTAAAGGCTAAACTCGCGGGCCACAGCCTCCCATGAGCACCACGAATATCTCAACGTCGGCGTAATGGCCTGCATCACAAAAGCGGCTGACACCAAAAGGACAGCGGCCGATAGAAATACCTTACGCAAAACGGGCGGTGCCGCCTCGGTAACGTAGATCGAGATGAGTAACATTATCGGTGAGAACACGATGAGCAGATGTCGTGATCCCCATAACGAAACAGGCAACGCCCAACTCAAGACAAAGACGATGAAGATGGGAAAAGCGGCGAAAATGGAGAGGAACAAATATCTTTCCTTGTTGGGTTCTTCACTGAGCCGACTTAGGTAGAGAACCTTCGCAGTGACGATCAGCAGGATCAGTGGAATTGTGATCAGGTAATTCGCACCCGAATCCATGCTGCTCTGCTGAAAGAAAAAGGGATCGACCAGATCCAACGCGAATTGGAATAGCGAAACGACGCCCGGGCTTTGCATCCAGCCAATATTCTGCTTGACGCTCGAACCATCTTCCGCAAATCGGAGCAATGCAAAGACCCATGGGACAAAGGCTCCTACCGTCACCCCCAACATCAGCAGCGTTTGCAGTATCTTTATCCGCTGGGCAATGAGGATAGCCAGAACTTGCGTAATGACTACGAACCACCCAAAGTAGTGGGTGTACACGAGCAGGACGTTCACAACGACTAGCACCCAGAAGCTTTTTCCCCTAAAATAATACCGCGAGAACAGCCAGATCGACATCAATGAAAGGAACAAAAGCAGGCTATACATCCGGACTTCCTGCGCGTATTTGATCAATGCTCCGTTGACGGTGAAAAGTCCAAACGCGACGATGACGGCGTTCGGACGCAGTTTAATTTCGCGGCACAGCATCCACAATGGGAAGAGAGCGAGGATCGAGAAGATCACCGGAAGCAGTCGAAGCCAAAAAACATTCTCGCCGCCGATGCCGATCCAGATCTTGAGCACAAGGTAGAACAGAGGCGGGTGAATAAGATCTTTGGCGATGAATGGGATTATCTCGCCCCATGGATGCTCGGCGGCGTGAACGCTGAATATTTCGTCGAACCAAAGACAAGAATCGGCAAGCCGCCAAAATCGAAGGGCGATGTAAAGTAGAGCAAGCGCTCCCAGAAGAATTGCCGATCGTTTTGCCATGTCAGTGCGGTTATACCAGGTCTTTAACAATCAGGCAGTTTTCTGCTGCTGCTTCTTCCGCTTTCCCAAGTCTTCTTGTTCCTCCTAAACTGTGGTAAAAACCGACTTTAACCATGGAGGGAGAAAAAGAAGAGGAAGAAGATGAAAAGATAGTACTTTTAGAGCTGAACGCCGTCGCACAGTTTGCCGTCGACGCTGGTGTAGAAAAGGTTGACTTCCTTATAAGTATCGGTGTCGCGACAGTATGACAGGCAGCGGTCGTATGGTTTGGAGTAAATGTGAATGCTGACGGCACGCTCGTTAAATTCGGATAGGTTGAGAACCTGATGAATCGGTTCCTCCAGTTCAACTTTTGCTGTAAGGCAGACGGCAAGTTCAAATTCATCCGTCTCGCGAAGTTTGCAGTAGCCGGTAGCCTCGTCCATCGCCTCGACCGCGA
>JANNNS010000260.1:0-11605 GCA_031398645.1 Acidobacteriota bacterium | reverse complement strand
ATCTTCTATAAACCTTAATTTGATT
Organism: Acidobacteriota bacterium; assembly: GCA_031398645.1. GTDB lineage: Bacteria > Acidobacteriota > Blastocatellia > Pyrinomonadales > Pyrinomonadaceae > OLB17. The sequence goes on along the minus strand of JANNNS010000260.1, from coordinate 11,580 downwards.
GTTTTTGCAAGAACTAATATGTAAACACAATTTTTGTTATTTTTATTGGCCCCGACAGGTCATAGTACTGTCGGCCCAGGGTCGATACGCTAAGCATCGCATCTACCGATGAGTTAACCGTCGCGGCACGTCCGGAAAGCGTCGCCGCCTCTTTGTTAGCTCTGGCATTGGCCTCAACACTAGTCGAATTAGACGGTGCGAACGCCTTATCGGCCCTTAGTGAAAGATTCGGAGGAGTGTTCGGAATTGCACTCGTTCTGCCGGTAACCCGAGCCAATTTAGCTACCATCTCAAGGGCCAGATCATCTTGATGCGTGGCGACCAAGGCTCGAATGTAGGGCTCTAATGGAGATGCAAGGTCCGGGCTATCTTTACCAAATCGCCGCTCGACCTCAAGAATACATTTTTCTAATCGGGCGAGAGCATTCTCGAGATCTCCGGTGGCAAGTGCGAATTCGCCCCAATTAAAGGTCGTCAAAAGCTGTGCAATATCTGCCGGGTCTTCCAGGGCGATCTTCAGAGCCTGCGAGTAAAGGTCGTCGGCTTCATTAACACGCTTCAAAAATCTCGCCTTGGCACGCATCTCGAACTTGTCCCGGCTTGTTTTATCAAAGGCTACCGAAGCATCAGGATCAGGCGCCTGATAGTTATAGAGGAGCCACGCAAGGCTATTTCGTATTACTATCCACTGCTCGCGCAACGAACTTTGGTTATCATCAGCGAGTTGCAGGGCTTCACGCAGAATGGACTCACTGATTTCCGCATCCCGGCGGAGCCTCGCCACGGCTTCACTTACCGCGGATCGATCAACTGTTCCGGCGTTGAGTTCCGCAACAGTTCGCTTAAACCGTGACGTCTGGATCAGGGCGAGATTTTCGAGGGCACTTACAAGGTTCTTATACCCGCGTTCTTTTCGCTCAAGCGCTACGATCTCCTCGGCGACCAATATCGCTTCGTCGTACTTTCCACTTTGATACAACGTGGCGACTGAGGCATTGAGCTGCTGTGACTTGCTAGGCTGACTTTGCGAGACCGCCAACGTCGGCAGCATCAAGAAAAGGTTGATGATCAAAAAATACTTCATCAAAATGCCAGGCAGATTAAGTGGACACGAGGTTATTAATGGCCTTTAACTTGGACAGAAGATTCTCAAGCCGGTCAAGCCGCAGTTGATTCGGCCCATCGCTCGGGGCATTTGCCGGGTCGTTGTGAACTTCCATAAACACCGCGTCAACCCCGCATGCCACGCCCGCACGTGCAAAGTGTTCGATGTACTCCGCTTGCCCGCCAGTTGCTTTGCCTAAACCACCGGGCAACTGCAGGCTGTGTGTCACGTCAAACACGACTGGGACGCCGAATGATCGCATTACCGGAAAACTCCGTAGATCGACGACCAGATTGTTATATCCAAAGCTTGCACCGCGCTCCGTCAAAAGGATCTTCTCGCAGCCGGCCCCAAGAAGTTTGTCGACGATGTTCTTCGCGTCCCAAGGCGAAAGGAACTGGCCTTTTTTAACATTCACCGCCTTGCCCGTTCTTGCAGCCGCGATCAGCAGGTCTGTCTGCCGGCACAGGAACGCCGGGATCTGCAGGACATCAGCGACCTCGGCAGCCCTTTCGGCCTGCCATGGTTCGTGAATGTCAGTAATGACAGGAACGCCTATTTCCCGCTTCACCTGAGCCAGTATATCCAGGCCCTGCTCCATCCCGTCACCGCGAAAGCTGTCGATCGAACTTCGATTAGCCTTGTCGAACGATGACTTATAAACAAATCCGACCCCAACCCGATCGCAGATCTCTTTTATCGACCGCGCCATAAACATCGCATGGTCGACCGACTCGACAACACATGGGCCGAGCAAAAACGAAAGTTCGCCGGAACCAAACTTCACATCACCGATCTTGAATGACTGCATCTAAATGTTATCTCACCCCAAAACTGAGCGATCCCCAAAAGCTTTCCCAGTCCGACTCGCCGCAATCAGACTCACATCGCTGCATCATCACCAGTCGCACCAGCCAAACGCCTTTGCGGGAAAGCTTAACGGTGACGCGGCCGTTCGCATCGGTCACAATCCTTACCTTCGAAAGATACTGTCCGTCACGGTTGTCGGCGAAAACTGTACGGCCAACAAGCGGCTTTCCGTCGAAGCTTATCTGAAAAATTAAATTCTCTCCTACTTTCTTTGAATACGGATTTTCAAGTGGAGTGATATCCAGCCGGAGCCCGGACTTCATCTTGAAGGTGTCGTCTCGCTTGTTCCCGACCTGGATAAGTGTCTTTAGAAACCGGCTGTAACGCTCTCTTCCGTCTTTGTTCGCTTCGCCAAGTTTCGCACGTTCGGCGATGATGTACTCGATCCCATCCTCACGCAGATAGTCCTCAAACTTCGCCGGTTCCAGCGTAACGTACGACCAGTTCCTCTCCAGCGCGAACATATGATTGCCCGATTGCCCGCCGTGGGTGTAACTGTAGAATGGCATAGAACCGTTTTGATTATTCTTAGCCGGTGAGCTGATCTTCGCAAAGAACTGGTTCAGGAAGACCGTCTTCTCCGCCTGATATGGGCGCTCTTCTTCTTTTTTAAGCCCTTCACCCAGATACATTCTTATGTTTATCTTCTCACCGACCGCCGGAAAGAAGGTTTCCGGCTCAAGCCAGTATTCATGCGGCAAAGCTGTCGCAGAAAATACAAGTACGAAAACAACAGCCAGGAATTGTCTCGAGATCCGCTGCATATTGGTATTGCCTACCGAACCCTTGATTTAAAACTGTCGAACCCGCTGGTCGCCTGCACAAAGCGGTGTAAGTGGGGCTCGGCGTCGATCCTTGGTATCAAAAACTTATCAGCCCCATTCTCGCACAAACTTATCTGAGTAGTAACCGCCGACGCGTAACCTGCTTGTTCCGCCGCATTTCGCTCCCGCTCCGAGACATTCCCATTCGGATAGCAAAAATGGACGTTTTCTCTCTGGAGTTCGTTCTCGATCTCTGAACGCGAGTTCCGCAACTCCGTGTCGAGTCTCGGAGCGTCGACATTCGTCAAGATCGGATGGCTGACCGTATGGGACCCGATCTCAATGCCGGAATCAGCCATCTCTCTAGCTTGATCCCAGCTCAGAGGGGCAAATGTAACAGGCGGAACGGCCGGAACCTCAACTTTCATGCTCTTTGCGAGATCGATCAATACCCTATCTTTTTCCGCATCGGGCAGTTTCTTTAGTTCGGAATTGATCGAGCCCGCAGCCCTTAATCGAGATTCGACACTGTCTAAGCTCTTTTCGATCAATTTCCCGTCGATTTGAATTCGCACCTCGCCGACCTTGGCCTCGAGAAGAATAAATCTTGCGACATCTGTCCAAATCCAGCATTTGCCGCCGACAAAATCGGTTACGACGTAAAGGACCGCAGGAATCCCAAATTCCTTCAGTACCGGAAACGCCGTCTCATAAAAGTCACGATAGCCATCATCGATCGTGATCACGGCCGACCTCACTGGAAGCGACCGGCCTCGCGCCAGCGACGACACCGCCTCGGTCAGCGAAATTACCTTGTAGTGCTTCGTAAGATAAACAAGATGCTGTCTGAGGTTTCGCCGGGAGGTTTTGCCGAACTCCTCGTTCTCGCTGAACCGGTGGTACATGAGAACAGGCATTTTGGTCCGATTAAAATACCGGAAAGGAGCAAACGCGTTAGCCCTGACAAGGAGATCGGCCAAGCGGGTTTTATCCATTGGCACCTCCCGAAAGCCGCTGCTTCAGACGCCGCCGCATCTCGTCCTTCTCTTTTTTTGTCGGCAGCCGATAGCGTTTTCCGAGCGTGACATCCTGCGCTTTCCTTTCGAAGTTTCCCGCTGCGATCTTCTCAACCGCAGATGCAAGCAGATCGGCTGAATCGTCACGCAAGCCGGAGCGAAAATCATCGATAAAGGCCTCGAAATCGAGTCCGAACTCAGGATCGTATCTGAGAGGCTTGGTCTTTTGTAGAACGATGTCACCCGTGTCCACCTTCGAGGCAACAAAATGCACTGTCAGGCCAACTTCTTGCTCACCATTGAACAACTCCCAAAACACAGGCGGCCCGCCGCGGTAATACGGGGCAAGGCCTTGGTGAAGATTTATCGAGCCGAGCCGAGGTATCCCGAAGACATTCTCCCTTACGATGTTTGTTCCGAAAACAATGCCGAGATCCGCCCCCAGTGATCGCATCCGGTCTATCGACTCAGGATTGTGAAAATTGTCTACCTCAAAGGTCGGAAGGCCGAAGCTAGCCGCCGCTTTTCGGGTCAGATCCGCACTGCCATCCTCCTTATTCCCCGGAGCACTTCTGAAAAACTTTCGAAAAGTTGCGCTGAGCCCGTCGTACTTCACCGATCTTTTGAGTTTGTCGATCGCACTTCGTTCCGGAGTTGTGATCATTTCAATAAAAACACCCGCCACCTCTACACCGCCGATCGCGGCGAGACGTTCGATCACAAGGTCGGCTCCGCCGTGCGTCAGCAGGATCACGCGCATATTAGATCAGCCAGACAAAAAACTTACGCCGACTCCTTCATCGCCTCGCTATTTTGGGTCTGCGGCTGGCGGTCGCTGGTTATGTCGTGCTGCAAATTCTCGCTCGTAAGTCGGTTTTCCCACGCAGCTTTTACAAAGGATGTAAACAGCGGGTGAGCTGCGAGCGGTTTCGACTTGTACTCAGGATGGAACTGGCACGCGACGAAAAACGGATGCTGATCTCGGTCGAGCTCAACCATCTCAACAAACTTTCCGTCCGGCGAGATACCGCTGAACACCAACCCTTCTTTTTCGAGCACATCCCTATACTCCGGGTTGAACTCAAACCGGTGCCTGTGCCGTTCGCCGATCTCGTCGGCACCGTGATAGATATCTCTCGCAAGCGAGCCTTCCGTCAATTTGCATGCCCACTCGCCTAGCCGCATGGTTCCGCCCATCTCTTCGACGTTGACCAGATCGCGAAGCTTAAAGATCACTGGAAATGGCGTTTCCTCATTAAATTCGGTCGAGTCCGCGTCTTTCAGCCCACAAACATTCCTTGCGAACTCAATGCAGGCGGTCTGCATTCCCAGGCATATGCCGAAATACGGTGTACCTGATCGCCGTGCGTATTTGATCGCCCGGAGCATTCCCGAAATGCCGCGCTTTCCAAACCCACCGGGCACAAGGATCGCGTCGAAATCCTGGAGTTCGGTTTCGTAACCCTCACTCATCAGATTCTCAGATTCGATCCACGTCACGTTTACACGCAGGTTATTCGCAACCCCGGCGTGCGTCAGGGCTTCACGCAGCGACTTATACGAATCTTCGAGTTCGACATACTTCCCTACTATCGCGATCTTCACCGATCCGCCCGAAGGGTCTTTGATCGTTGAAACCAGCTCGCGCCAATTCTTTAGGTCGAGGTGCGGGAACTGTTCATCTAATTTCAGGTCGCTGACGATCAGCTCATCCAACCCCTGCTCATGAAAAGCAAGCGGAACCTCATAGATGGTCGGAACATCCAGAGCCGAGATCACTGCGTTCTCCTGAACATTACAGAAAAGAGCGATCTTCTTCCGCAGCTCCATTGGGAGCGTTCTCTCGGAACGGCATAGAAGGACATCCGGAGCAATGCCGATCTCACGCAGTTCCTTGACGGAATGCTGGGTCGGCTTTGTTTTTAGCTCGCCCGCCGCTGCAATATAAGGTACTAACGTCACATGTACAAACATCGCGTTTCCGCGGCCTTCTTCGTTACCGACCTGACGGATCGCTTCCATGAACGGAAGGGATTCAATGTCACCGACCGTTCCACCGATCTCTACTATCAACACATCGGGTTGATGCTCATTCGCGACCGTCCGGATCGCCATCTTGATCTCATCGGTAATATGCGGAATTACCTGGATCGTCTTGCCCAAATAATCGCCCCGTCGTTCCTTCTCGATAACCGAGAGATAGATCCTTCCACTCGTCCAGTTATTCGCCTGTGAAAGCTTGGCGCTGGTAAAGCGTTCGTAATGGCCAAGGTCGAGGTCCGTTTCCGCTCCGTCGTCCGTAACAAAGACTTCGCCGTGTTGAAAAGGCGACATTGTGCCCGGATCGACGTTGATGTACGGGTCGAGCTTCATCATCTGGACCTTCATCCCGCGGGCCTCAAGCAGGCATCCGATCGAACTGGCCGCAAGCCCTTTTCCCAAACTCGAAACCACGCCGCCTGTCACAAATATATACTTGGTCATCGTTCTCCTATATTAACGTCTTCGCCGCCTTCCGTCTCGTCGTTCACCGTCCCGCCTGCTTTCCCTTCGCGCTTTTTCTTCTGATAGCGGCCATCCTTCATTTGCTCGATCGTTTCCCTCGATTTCGCAGCGGCCGGATTCATCATCTCGTTAAGAGCGTTCATTGAAGCACCGAGCATTGTCGTATTTTCCGCCGCACTTCTCTCAAAATCGTCAGAAGTTCGCGGCTTGGGGTTCGCCAAGGCACGCACGCCGAAATAGGCTCCGGCCAAAAGCAAAACTAAAAAGGCTATTCCGATCCAGTCACTCATAGGGTACCCGGCAACTCTGCAGCAGATCCTCACTTGTCTCCGCCGTGCAATATCTGCCGAACTCGCTCAAGGTCGTCGGCCGTGTCAACGCCTATCGAACCGGACGCGGCTTCGACGACTATTATCCTCGCACCATTTTCAAGAGCCCTGAGCTGCTCAAGCATCTCAACTTTCTCAAGTTTCGACTGGGGTAATTTCGTAAACTCTAACAGGTATTCTCTGCGATATACGTACAGGCCCGTGTGCTTCCGAAACCCGGCCAATAGCTCAGGCTCGTTCATTATCGCTTGATTCGCGTCACCGCCATTCTGCTGAGACGCGTCTCGCGGATACGGTATCGGCGCTCTCGAAAAGTACAATGCGTGTCCATCAGCCGCGATCACAACCTTAACAACATTTCCGTTCAGCAGGTCTTCCGGCGATTCGATCCGCTCGCACGTCGTCGAAATATCCGCCGAAGGATCGTTTAGGATCGCCTCAACCGCACGATCGATCGTGTCAGGAGAGATCAGCGGCTCATCGCCTTGGACGTTAACAATGATCGAGCCGGGCGGAAGTTTCTCCGCCACCTCGGCAAGCCGATCGCTGCCAGACAGGTGGTTCGGCGATGTCATTAGCGCTTCGCCTCCGGCAGCGTCCACCACGTCGAAAATTTGCTCGTCGTCACAAGCGACGATGACGCGATCCACCGTTCTCGCCCTGGACGCCTGAGCTAAAGTGTGTAGGATCAGAGGCTTACCGCCGAGGTCAAGCAACAGCTTGCCGGGCAAACGGGTCGAGGCGAACCGGGTCGGTATTATCGCGATCACATTTTTTTGAGGATTTGATCCGTGTTGCTCCACGGGATTCTAGATTAGAGCCATTTTCGCTATGAAGCAACACGAAATATCGAAAACTTGGAAGTTGGCTTCACTTTCGCTACACTTTCAAGCGTGCAGGAACCAATCAGCCAAACGATCGACCCGTTTTCGCCATACGAACCCGCTGCTCCTATCGAAGTCGTAAAACCCACGCCTAACGATCCGCCTTGGGGTTCAGGCGTAGCGATCGGCATGTGGTTCACGAGCGTTTTGCTGATCATAATTGTTCCCGCGCTCTTTTTAGCCCCGTACGCTATTTCGCTTGCCTCCCAAAATTCGGACTCGGCCGATCTGGTAAAGTCGCTCTCGACCGATCCGACGGCGATCGTCCTCCAAGTCCTTGCGATAATTCCCGCTCACCTTATTACTATCCTGCTAGCCTGGATGCTGGTCACACAGGGCCGCAAATATTCATTTCGGGATACGTTGGGCTGGGAAAGCGGTGGAATGAGGTGGTGGCACTACGTTGTTATTCTTGTCGGGTTCTTCTGTCTGGCTGCGGTCGTCGGCAACTATCTGCCCGAGCAGGAGACCGAGTTGACCAGAATACTGAAAAGCTCACGCTCCGCGGTATTTCTCGTCGCGTTTATGGCAACATTCACGGCCCCGCTGGTCGAAGAGGTCATTTATCGCGGCGTTCTGTATTCTGCCTTGCAGCGAACTGTTGGTGTTAACGCGGCCATCGGGCTGGTTACTTTCCTATTCGCACTCGTCCACGTGCCTCAGTATCTCGAAAGTGCTTCAACATTGATCCTTCTCGCTATTCTTAGCCTGATACTTACGCTTGTACGGGTTCGAACGGGTAACCTTCTTCCGTGCGTCATTCTGCACACTCTATTCAACGGAATTCAGTCGGTGCTCCTGATTGCCGAGCCATATCTCGGTCTGGATCCCAAGCCCGAGAATGCAATTTCTGCAATAACGCTTATCTTTAAATAAAAAGAAGGCGGCCGTCGCATTGCCACCTTCTTTAATGTTCACTGGCTAAGTATCCTAGGGCCGTCCCGGCTTTGAGTCGGGAATCACCCGATCCGAGCCCGATGAGGAACCCATGCCCGAGCCTGAACTTGGGAAGCTCATTCCGCCTGACCGTACCGGTTCGTTGCCAAATGGAGATCCGTCGTCGCTGGCTCTTCCAGGCTTAACAGTGCCAAAATCACGGCCTGTCGAACCGCTGGATCCCTGCACCTGTGCGAATGGAGGACGTACCGGCTCAAAATCAACCCTACCAGGCTTAACTTCTCGCGGCGTTCGCGGCGGGCCATCGTTGCCACGCGGCGGCGGATAATAGACCACGACCGGAAGATTGTAATACCCAAGGTTATTGCCGAATCCATATCCGTACGGGGAACCCCAGCCCATTCCGAACGGTAAGAAGCAGTGCGCTCGTCTGAACGGATCATACACCCAGAGGCCGAACGAACTGTACATGTTCCACTGACGTCCAAGGAACGACCGCATCAGGGCCGTGCGCATCGTATTGCGTTGAAGTCCCGCCGTGATCTTCGCGAGTTCTTTCGCCCGGTCCTTGCTCCAGATCTCGAGTTCGTCTTTATCGTCGCGATCGAATTTGTTCACTGCAAGCCCCGATCCGTTCATCGTGGCTTCACGGCCGGACTTTACTATCGCGGTCTCGTCGTCACCGAATCGAGCCTTTCCTTTCCACACAGCGATTGAACCAATTCCACCCTTCTCCACGTCAATGCGATATATGCCCGATTCGATCAAAGTAAGCTTCGAATTCGGAGTATTTACCGTAACCAGGAAATCTTCGGTCGCAAAAACCTCGAACATAGCGCTGCCGGCATCGAGACGGATCTGGAGATCGTCGAGCGACGTCGACTTAAATTCGAACGCCGAGTTCGGGCCCAGGCGGAGATACGAGCCCGGGTTCAAAAGCACCTCTGCCTTACCCTGCGATCCGGTCGAAACACGGTCGCCTATCTCTAACTTGTCTCCCTTCAACAAATAGCCGCTCTTGCCGGCCTTTCTTACAACGCCGACCGCTCCATCGACGAAGTTCACGCCACCTGCTTTGGCAGAGATCAAATATTTATCGCCTGCCGCAGATGCGATCGAAGCATCCTGTGCAGTTAGGGTAGCCGCAAACACGAAAGCCACGATCGCAGCACCAAAGATTCGCGAAATACTTTTCTTCATATTTGTTCCTTGGGAAGAGATAATCTCGATACTATTCCCTTTTCACGCAAAAATCAACGCTTTTTCCTATCTAATAGTGGCTTTTTTGGAGGCGTAAGTTGCCCGCGAAAAAGGTGAACAACCTTTACGACAGGAGCGTAATCAAACAGTCTGTCCGAGTACAGGGCATTTTATGGCAACTTTTAAGGATCCAGCTCAGTGTTTCGCACCACTCGAGGTAGTCGAGAGGCTTCTGGAAATTCGAAACGAGCTTGGATTTTCGGAGAATCTTTATCTCACACAGACAGATGAGCTGACCGATTTTCTTGACGCGTTCGGGTTTGATATCTACGCGTTCTCGACCGAGAACAAAGAAATAAATTACGGCGATTATACAGCCCCCGTGGTGCCGGGAGGCGACGCGATGCATACATCGATAAAGGCTCACTGAGTCTTCGGACGTATACAATTCACAACAAAAGGAACGCGGAAGGTGATCTAAGAGATTAGGACGCTTTCCGCGTCACTTTTTATACCGCTTTCACAATAAAAAGGGTTCCGTCGTCATCAAGAAACTTTCGTTCGGTAAAATCTGCAACACCCTTCCGTATGTGGTCGATCATCTGCTTTGCCGGCAAATGAATGCACTCAAGCACGCTTTGAGCAAACCTCTCCTGTCCGTATTCCTCGTCGTTCTCGTTAGCAGCTTCTGTCAGGCCGTCGGTGTAAATTACCATCACCTGGCCCTTCTCAAACCGGATAAAATGCTGATGATAGCGTGCGTCAACGAACATACCGAGAGGCGTATCTCCATACTCGACAAAACGCTGCTCGCCGTCCGGTTTGATCAAGAGCGGCGGGTTATGTCCCGCGTTTGAGAAGACGAAGGTGCGGTTCGTCGTATCCAAAATGCCGTAAATTGCCGTCACAAACCGATTATCTTCGATAGAGTCCCAAAGCAGGTTGTTTATCTTGGACAACAGTATGTGCGAAGCATAACCCGTCTGCACACCGGCCCTGATCGAAGCCCGCAAAAACGCCATCAGTAGAGCGGCCGGAATTCCCTTTCCGACGGCGTCCGCGACAGTTATCCCGATCTGGTCGTCAAAGATCTTGACCCAGTCGTAATAATCACCGGAGACCTCTTCGGTCGGAAATATATAGGCACTTATTTCGAAGTTCTCGAATTCCGGATCGTGATCAGGCAAAAGCTCAAGCTGGACCTGCCGTGCGATCTCAAGCTGGGCCTCGATGCGTTTTTTCTCAACTATCTGCTCGTAAAGCCGATCTTTTTCGATAATTATCGCAACCTGCGAACTTAGCAGCTGCAGGATCGAGAGATCATCTTCCGAATATGCATTAAGTTGGTCACTTTCGAGATCAAAGGCTCCGATAACGCGATCGTTTGAAATGATGGGAGCGACCATCTCCGACTTTGTTCGCTTTCGGGCAGCAAAATATCTTGCATCCTGGCTGACATCGGCCGAAATGATGGGCTGGCCGCTCTGTGCGACTTTACCTAAAAAGCCTTCACCCATCCGAAGCCGTGGCTCTATCAGCTCAAAACTGATCTCGTACCCGCGGATGACCTTTGACTTAAAAACATACGGATCACCTTCTTCAGGCGATGGCTCGATCAAATAAATGCCGGCCGCATCATATGGCAGGAGCGAGCCGAGCGTGTCCATGACAAGGTTAAGAACCTCGTCGAGATCGAGTGAACGGCTGATCTTATTCGTTATATCGAGCAAAAGGCGCAGCTTGTCCACGGTGGTGAGCCGCGAATCGGGAGTTGAGTTTTGCTCGACAGGTTGGTCCATTATCGATCTGAGGAAAATAAGTTCTTACTATAGAGATCCCAGAGCCTCGATACTTTCAATCGATATTCGATAAGAGCCTTGCTGACCCCATAGTGCCGCGCCATCTCGACTGCCGTTTTTCCCTGTTCGGCCATTCGCTTGAGGCCTCGGAACGGCACCAGGGCGGCGGCTCCGGTGGCGTACGCTTCCTCCTCGATCCCACCGTGGCCCG
>JANNNS010000185.1:0-11967 GCA_031398645.1 Acidobacteriota bacterium | reverse complement strand
GGTCGCGGTCCGGCCGCGGGTTGTTTTATTCATCGGGGAAGAAGGCGCACCTTCAGGACTAACTTGAAATTGGAACATCGTAAACTCCTCTAAATATTGAAATCGTTCAGGCGCCAGCGACCGAGGAACACGGTATTAAATCTCATCCCGCATTCTTATCCGTTGGAAAGAATAGTTGTGACTTGCTGTACCTTAGGGCAAGGGAGACTCAGGAACTTCGGGGTTTACTGGCTTACTATAGAGAGTACCTTAGTAGAGGCGAGGGGCATAATCCGACGGGAGAGAATTAAGAAAGTCTTAACCTTGTGGACTTTTTGGTTCCGCGAAACAAGAGTGGAGTTCTTATTTGCCGGTGTACTGGTTCCGAAGTTTCAACGTGCTCACCACAAATCGCCGGGATTTCGAGATCTCGCTAATGCGTGGAACCGCTTCCACATAGTCCAACATTTAGTCCAACACGCGAGAAAGACGGACTTAAATCCGTCTTCCTCATTTGTAAATGCCTCTGTACATTTACCTTAAGCTGGTACTCGCGGCGGGATTTGAACCTGCGACTTCTTCCTTCGGAGGGAAGCACTCTATCCACTGAGCTACGCGAGCATTGGTTTTAGCATCACGGTGTCTTGAACGTGATGCTCTTTATCCTGATCGAATCGACGGGGCGTTCGCCCATTTTCGGCGAAACGGCCGAGATGGTGCGGACATTGTTCATTCCGTCAATGACCTTACCGAATATAGTGTAATTCTTATCAAATCCCGGCTCACGCTTCAAGGTAATAAAGAACTGCGAGTTCGCCGAGTTAATATCCGGGCCGCGGGCTGCTCCGAGAATGCCGGTGTCGTAAGGGATATCGGAAAATTCGGCCGGGACGTTGGGCTTATTCGATTTGCCCATCCCGTCATTATTGGGATCCTCATCCTTCGAATTCGGGTCTCCGCCCTGAATCACGGAAGCGTTAATGCGGTGGAAGGTCGTGCCGTTATAGACGCCTTCTTTAGCGAGAGCCTTGAACTGTGCCACCGTTTTAGGAGCCACATTTGAATAGAGTTCCAATGTGATAGTGCCGTAGGCCGATGCATTCTCCATTTCGATCACTGCAACCTCGGCATCAGCGACCGGCTTAACGTTAGTGGCTAAACCTGTCTTGGCGTTTCGGGCAGGTGCTGAGCCTCCGCACGAGATGCTAAAGAATACTGCAACTGTTAAAAAGACGAGTAGTTTTGCCTTCATAGAGTTCTGTTAAAAATTGCGTTCGCTGTCCAGAAGCAACGTAACCGGCCCATCATTGACCAATTCGACATTCATCATTGCCTGAAAGCGCCCCGTTTGCACATCGGGAAGCCTCTTTCGTGCCTCGGCAACGAAAAATTCATAAAGCCGATTTGCGTCGTCAGGTCGGGCCGCATTTATGTAAGACGGCCGTCGGCCCTTTCGCGAATCGCCGTAAAGAGTAAATTGGGAAACAACCAGCAAGCCACCGGCTATCCCGGCGAGCGATTCATTCATTTTACCGTTAGCGTCATCAAATATCCGAAGGTTCAGAGTCTTTTCGAGCAGGTAAATCGCATCTTCCTCGGTGTCCTTCACAGAAACGCCGAGAAGAAGTAGAATTCCGGGGCCGATCTTACCTGAGATCTCGCCGTCGACCGAAACGCTGGCTCGCGAGACTCGCTGAACTACCGCTCGCATTATGAGGGCTGCTCTTCGATGTAGACTCGCTCCATGACGACGGGTTCCAACGGTTTGTCGTTCGAATTTCGATCGACCGCCGCGATGGCGTCGACAACCTCGTGTCCCTCTAAAAGACGCCCAAACTTGGTGTAGCTTGGTGGCAGCGGGTAGTCAATATGCATTATGAAGAACTGCGACCCGTTCGTATTAGGCCCCGAATTCGCCATAGCTACCGTCCCTTTCTGATAAATTCCCGCATAGAGATCCGAATCGCGGTCGATCTCATCGTCAAACTTGCCGCCCCAAGCGGACTCGCCGCCATATCCTTCACCTAGCGGGTCACCGCCCTGGATCATAAAATTGGGGATCACACGATGGAAAATAACACCGTCATAATAACCGTTTCCGGCATGAGTTCGGAAATTCTCAGTCGTCTTTGGCGCGTCCTCTTCGAGAAGTTCGAATTTGATCGTTCCCTTAGTTGTTTCGATAACTGCTGTACGATTAGCCACTTAAATAATCTCCTTTTTCAAGATAAAACGGTCGATAGCCTCGGCCACGCCGCTTTGGTCGTTAGATAATGTTTTATAAAATTCAGGGCGTTCAAGCAAACTAGGCTCGGCGTTTCCCATCACGACCGGCATTCCCGCGAACTCAAGCATGTCGAGGTCGTTATGATTGTCGCCGATGGCCATTACCTGATCTCGGGCGATCCCGTACAGGTCTGCAAGGTGTTTAACGCCTGTTGCCTTGGTCGCACCTGCGGGAAGTATGTCTATGAGCGTGAAGTCCATTTTGGGGTAGATCGTGGGCAGAATGGTAACCTGGCTGGCCAGTTCACTCTCAAGAAATTCGTGCATATTGGCCATCGCTTCGCAGCCGCCGGAAAACGAAATGTGGATGACCTCGTGTTCGGGCAGCGACTCGTTAAGGTCGGCGACGTGCATTACGGCGTTCTCGGCATCGTCGCCATGTAGACGGGTCGCCCAGGCGAGATAACGCTGCAGGGGAATGTTGTCGTCAGAAACGCGGTCGTAGAGCATCGAACCCTTCCCGTGGGGGTCGGCACTGACGAGGGCGTCGCCGCCATATCTTTTTCCGACCCGCACGATCTCACGCGTTGTGTCCAGATCGAGCAAGGAGGCAGACACCGTCTCAAGTGATTCGGCGTATTTGAGCAAAGCTCCGTTATGTGTGATGAGCGGAGCGTTGAACTCAAGGTCAATGCCTACCGGCCGGGCATCGCGAAAGCGGCGGCCGGTTGCTATAGTCACGAGAACACCGGCATTTTCAGCCGCTCGGATAGCAGAGCGGTTCGCCTCCGAGACCTTGCCGTAGGAATCAAGGACCGTCCCGTCGAGATCTAGGGCAAGGAGCTTGATCATTGAACAGGTGCCTCGTTTGCCCTCTTTTCTTGCCTTTCTTTTTCGAGCCACTGCTGATACTTCGCCTTGCCTCTTTCAAACTCCGCGGCCGATGCATAGAACCAGTGTGAGCCGTCGTTTAACTCGACATTCCTAACATAGAAAATGTAGTTGTTCGGTTCCGGATCAAGAGCTGCTCGGATCGAGCTTTCAGTCACAGAAGAAATTGGGCCGGGAGGTATTCCCGTCTTTATGCGAGTGTTATAGGGTGAATCGACCTCAAGATCGCTTTTGTGGATGGTCCCGTCCCATTTGCCCAGCATCTTTGCGATGTACACGTTGGTTTGGTCGATGCCAAGCGGTATGTTGCGGGAGAGGCGATTGTTAATTATGCCCGCCACGATCGGTCGTTCGCGTTCGACTCCCGTTTCAGTCTCGATCAGAGAGGCTATTGTCACTATTTCATGTGGTGTTCGTCCAAGAGACTTCGCCTTATCGCTCCATTCAGGCTTCCAAAATTTTCGAAACTGCTCGACTGTGATCTTGATAATCTCCGCGGCGGTCGCCCCCTTGGGTATGTTGTAGGTACTTGGATACATGTACCCTTCGAGGTTCTTGGCGGTCGGTGAAATGTCCCGGATCAGAGAAGTGTCGTCCATTAGGGCAAGGATCTGATCCTCGTCCATTGCCGGGTTTTGTGGAAAGTTTGCTGCGATGCGTTTAGCAATGTCGAATCGGGTGAAGCCTTCAGGTATTGTCAGTTTCTTTGTTTGTGTTTCGCCAGATTCAAGTTCTTTGAGCACGTCGAGCGGGGAGATAGGTGTTTTGAACTGATATTCGCCGGCCTGCATCTTACTGCCATCTCCAAGCGTTCTGAGATAAAGCCTCAACGGAGTCTCGCCCGAAATAACGCCTTCACTAGCTAGCCTGGAAATGATCTGTGCGGGTGTGGAACCTTTCTCGATAACGATCACTTCGTTCGCCTTTGCATGCTCAATAGGCGTGGTGAGAGAGCTGTAGATCCAGTGCGAGACGAATCCGATACCAATGACACCCAGAACCATCAAAACGAAGATTATCTTGATGAACTTCATACGTATCGCAAAGTCGAGCAATTGCCAGACTAGGCCGTGAGTGAGTTGAGCCGGTCGCTTAGGCCGTCTTCGGCGTGACCCAAAGAAAGCAAAAAGCCAACCGGCTCAGTTTGAAATGGTGTGCGGTCGGGCTACGATCCAGCCTTGGTTGGCGCAGCTGCATCGCCAAGGGCAGTTTCGATCGTCTTCGCGATCTCCGCATCATCCGGTTTGGTCTTCGGGCTAAAGCGGGCGATTATCTTACCCGATTTATCCGCAACGAACTTCTCGAAATTCCAGGTGATGTCGCCATCAAAACCTGGATTTGACTGTTTATTGGTGAGGAAAGTATAGAACGGGTGCTGATCGGTTCCTTTCACCGAGATCTTCGAGAACATCGGAAAGGTCACGTTATATTTCAAAGTGCAGAATTCTTTGATCTCTTTTTCAGTTCCAGGCTCCTGGCCCATAAAATTGTTTGCCGGAAATCCAAGTACGACAAATCCGCGATCTTTGTACTTGTCGTATAGAGCCTGCAGTCCCTCGTACTGCGGCGTTAGGCCGCACTTGCTGGCGGTGTTGACTATCATGACCACCTTGCCTTTATAGGCATTAAGTTTGACGTCCTGACCGTCGATATTCTTCATAGAAAATTCATACAAAGATTTTTCCTTTGGCGGATCCGCAGGTGACGGATTCATAATGAATCCGAGCGAATAAGCGGCTGCGAAAGCGACAACAACGAGCAGAATTACAGAAGCACCAACTATTTTTAACATAAATCGCACCTCGACATTTATCGGTTCAGTTCACGCGGTCCACGCGGCGGTTGCGGCGGTTCTTCGGTCTTTTCACCGGTCTCCGCAAAAACTTCTTTGATGGCCCCGATGCTTGAAAGCATTGCGGAGGTTTCCATGGGCATGAAGATTACTTTCGAATTCTGGGTACGCGTCATATCACGAAGGGACTCAATATATCGCGACGTGATCAAATACTGAGCCGTCTTTTCAGAGTTGCCCATGATCTGGGAGATCTGGTTGATGGCTTGCGACTCAGCACTAGCAGCGACGAGCCTTGCCTGTGCGGCACCTTCCGCATCAAGGATAGCTGACTGTTTGTTACCTTCGGAACGAGTCACTGCTGCCTGCTTCTCGCCTTCTGCACGAGTGATGGCCGCCTGCTTGTCACCTTCAGCTTGAAGTATCAAAGCACGGCGATTTCGTTCTGCCGTCATCTGCTTTTCCATCGTAATGCGGACATCTTCGGGTGGGTTGATGTTTTTAACGTCAACGCGGGTTACCTTTACACCCCATTTGTCCGTTGCTTCATCGAGGATAAGCCGGAGTTTACCATTGATCTGATCACGATTCGAGAGCGTATGGTCGAGATCCATATCGCCCATTACCGACCTCATTCCAGTGATCGTCAACTGGACAATGGCTCCGACGAGGTCGGCAACTTCGTAAACCGCCTTCGTTGCGTCGGTGATCTGCCAATAAACGACCGAGTCAACGTTGATCGTCACATTATCCCGCGTGATCACAGGCTGCGGAGGCATGTCTATGTACTGTTCACGAAGATCGATGGAGGTCGTTCCGGGGCGAACGTTAGACCAATAGACAGCGCGTGGAGATTCGAAGAAAGGAACGATGATGTTCAAGCCGCTGGCAGCCACCCGGTGAAAGCGTCCCAGGCGCTCGATCAACAGTACGCTTGACTGCGGAACTATCTTGATCGTTTTCCAAGCGATCGTTAGGAGGGCGATACCGAGAAAAAGTAGAAATAAAAGCCCAACGCCGCCAATGATTCCTTCCATCTATGTCCCTCCGAAAAGTTCAGAATACATGACAAAGATATACTATTTTGCGGCTAAATGCGACTGCATCCAGTTCGAACAAACCGACGAAAATATTCTTGACAAACGATACATTTATCACGCCTAGTACGCGTTAATGGTTGGAATAATTGAACTAGCTGCCTGAGGTCGAGGCAGAAAGTAAATTGACAGGCACCGGAGAAAGGCTCAGTTTCATTCCTTAATTCCGCAGATAGCCCCATAGTAACTTCTAATTCATACCTTGCCTTTTCATCCGGTGCCGCTATTTCACCCAAGATCCCGGAATTCGCTTTTCGGTCCAACTATTCTATAATCTCGGCTGATCATGGCGGTTAGACTATCGGACATCGAAGACGCCCAGAGACGTCTGAACAATATCATCATCCCGACCCCGATCATCTCGGATGAAAGACTGTCGGAGGAGATCGGGGCGAGAGCTTTTCTAAAGGCAGAATGTCTCCAACGCGGCGGTTCCTTCAAAGTCCGCGGCGGTTACAACAAGATCTCACGCCTTTCCGAAGAGGAAAAGGAACGTGGTGTTGTGGCCGCATCGGCCGGTAATCACGCACAGGGCGTTGCCCTTGCAGCTCGGCTTACGGGTATCAAGTCAACGATCGTCCTTCCCGAGTTTGCTCCACTTACAAAGATCATCGCGACCAAGGCATATGGTGCCGACGTAATCCTCAAGGGAGCTAGCTTTGACGAGGCGGTGGCCTACTCGCGTGAGCTTCAGGCCGAGCACGGTTTTACCTACGTTCATGCGTTCGATGACGAGTTGGTGATCGCGGGCCAGGGAACTATCGGTGCTGAGATCGCCCGCGACTTGCCTGAAACAACGGTCATTGTTGTCCCGATCGGCGGTGGCGGGATAATCTCAGGCATCGCGATCGCGGCAAAAGCGTTGCTGAAGAACGTCAGGGTCATCGGTGTGCAGGCAGCGAATGTATCGGCCGTCAAGGGTTCTCTTGCCGCTGGAAAACCGGTCGAAGTTACCGACTATCTGCCAACGATCGCGGACGGTATCGCCGTCAAACGTCCCGGAGATCTGACTTTGCCGATCATCCGTGACCTCGTTGACGAGGTCGTCGAGGTGAACGAGGAAGAGATCGCCCGCGGTATTTATCACTGCGCGCAGAATACGAAACTTGTCGTTGAAGGAGCCGGAGCCGCCGGCGTGGCTGCGTTGCTTGCTAAGAAGATCAGCGTTGGGCCGCAGGATACCGTCTGCGCCGTTCTCTGCGGCGGCAACATCGATGCTAACCTCCTCGCCCGCATTTTGGAACAGGTGATGGTCCGGCAAGGCCGATATATCATCCTGAAAGTGTTGGTGCTTGACCGGCCCGGAATGCTTGCGGGCCTGCTCAATCACGTGGCCGAAACCGGCGCCAATGTGGTTGAAGTGTATCATCAGCGAGCGATCTGGCTCGCTCCGCTTGGACGCGTCGGGATCGAGATGATCCTTGAGGTTCGCGATCAGCGGCATGCGATCGATGTTCAGGCCCAGCTAGAGTCGGCCGGTTACAATGTCGAACGCCAAGGTCAAGGCGACTGGGAGTGATAGCCCGGCAAAGAAAAAGGCCGCGATCACGTAGGATCCCGGCCACACGAAGTTTGGTCATCCTTCTAGATCGTTCCGCCATTCAGTAAGATCAACTGTTCCAATACGGTACGCTGCTCGCGGGTCATGTCGTTGAACTGGATGCCAAAGCCGATCCCCGGGTGAACGTAAACGACCGTCCCGAAAATTACCTCGCTGCGCTCTTGCGGCAGCATGATCTTTAGGCCGACAACTTCCTCTGCGGCGACGCCAGCAATTGAATCCACGTAGCAACCGCCGATACTAAGATCTGTCAACCGGACCTCTCGCTTGCCCGAGGAACAGTCGAGAACCACGGTCAAAGGAACCGAGACTCGGTCGTGTTGCCTATCTATCATTACTTCCATACTTTTGACCGATCCAAAAAGAAGACCTGTCGAATAAAACACGCAATCGAGCGGAAATTCTTGCTTTATTTCGGATGGAGATCTTCATTGTAAAGGTCGCGATAGACCCGGTAATTATTCATTACCTTGAAGACGTAGTTCTTCGTCTCCGCAAATCCCACCTCAGACGCAAAAATTCCCGGATCCTTAAGTTTCGTTCGGTTTAGCCATCTCACTGCATTATCTTCGCCGCCGTTATAGCCTGCTGCTATGGCTTCGTAGAGTCCGCCGAACTCTTCCTTTAATTCAGCGATATAGGCAGATCCAAGTGCGATGCTTACAGCCGGCTGGTAGAGATCGTCAGGCTGCAGGTTCGGATAGCCTGCTTTCTTGTTGTACTTAACAGCCGTGTCGAAGACGAGTTGAAGCAGGCCGCGAGCACCCGCAGGCGATTTTGCACCTGGCTTAAAGCTACTCTCCTGCTTCATTATCGCAAGAAGAAAACGCGGGTCGATCTTGTACTTCCTGGCCTCGCGGAGCAGGTCTGTTCGAAATAAGACTGGATAGTCGGCCGTGCGTCGCGTCACCGACCCAGTGGGCTGGATCCCGCTTGAAAAGCGGCGGTCTCGGGCAAGGCCGCCATAATATGACGTATCGCTCTGCGTTATCGAGGCGAAGGCCGCTACCGCCTCGTTCTTCCGCCCGGACCGATCAAGCGCTAATCCCCGAAGGTACTTGACCTCATCTGTGCTGGACATTGTCCCTGCAAAGGACCGGCCAGTAAGAAGCTGGTCAGCTGCGGAAACGGCCGCGTTCCAATTCTCACGAAATATTTCTAACCGAAGCCGGGCATGAAGAGCATTTACTTCGGAAGGTTTGCCGGGAAATTTCCCCACTGTCGAATCGACCCAACGGTTAGCCTCTTCATATTTTCCGGCTTCGCGATAGGCGTCGATAATGTTCAGATGCGCCGACTCAATGCGTTCGCCCTGCGGGAACATTGTCACGTACTGCTCGTACGTCTTTGCGGCTTCAAGATTCTTGCCCATCCTGACGTACGAGGCTCCTTTGAACGCCAGCCCCTCGCGGCCGTCCTTTGTGTTCAAATGATCTTTGGTCAACCTATCGAACCATTGGACAGCGTCGCCGTACTTTCGCTCCCACATATAGGAGCGAGCCGTACCAAACAGAGCCTTCGGGACTCCCGGGTCATCCGAGTAGTTGTCGAATACCTTCTGCCAATGCTCTCGTGCCTCAGGAAAAAGACGATTTGCTGAGTAGGCTTCGGCACGTGCCAGATGCTCTACGGCCGAAAGGGTAGGAAGGCTCCCGGAGGCGTCACGAGAAGCTTTATCTGCCTCGATCGCTCTCCGCAATGCAGCGTCGGAGGTTTGTCCGGTCGCTGACGTGCCAAAAACGGTGAACAGGACTATTAAGGCTAGGTATTTCATAATTATCTGCAATGCTGGAAGGAGATGGGCGTTACTTACAGCTTATCCGATTCTTAGACGGCACGGCAAGATTGACGGTTGCCGTCGTTTAACCCGCATGGGAACGCGTGTTAAAATAGACGTTGAATTGGGAGAGATAAGATGAAAATTGCTTTCAACGGCGCGACGACGATGACGGCCGACCTGGAAACGGACATTAGGGCCGCGGCCGCTGCGGGCTATGACCTTGTTGAGCTTAGGTCTAACAAGCTGTATGACTACCTTGGAACAGCAACGGTTGATGATCTTAACGCCTTGCTTGCAGAAACAGGGATCGGCGTGCTTTCTATCAACACGCTCGAACACATTACGTGGCGTTCGGAGGAAGACTATTCTGCGATAAAGGACGAGTGCGCGAGGCTGTCGGAAATTTCGGCGGCGATCGGCTGCCCATACGTTTTGTCCGTGCCCGGAGCTTTGCGGCAAGGGCCGAAAACCGATGACGAAACAATCGCCGAGTCGGTGCGCATGCTCAACGAACTCGCTGATATTGCCGAACCTCACGGGATAAAGATCGGCTTTGAATTTCTGGGCGAAGCAGGGAATTCGGTGACTACGCTAGATCTCGGGAGCAAGATCGTCGATCTCGTCGGAAGAGAGAGCGTTGGAAATGTCATGGACACGTATCATTTTTATGCGGGCGGATCGTCGTACGAAGCCATCGATAGTCTCGACCCGAAGAAGCTATTCATCTTTCACATCAACGATGTCGAAGATCTGCCGAAAGAGGAACTTAACGATTCGAAGCGGCTTTATCCGGGCCTTGGTATCCTGCCGATCTCGGAGATAAAAGCCCGCCTGGATGGTATCGGGTATGACGGACCGGTCAGCGTAGAGATCTTCCGGCCGGAATACTGGGAGCAGGATCCGTTCGAAGTTGCGAAAAAGGCTAAGGCTGCGACGGAAGAGGTATTAGGTTTGGGTAAACACGCGGCAGGCGGCAGTTGGTAGGAACATTTGCCCTCAACCGGCGCACAGGCCGGAGAGCAGAACAGGCGTCTTTGCGTTATCTGAGCATTGCGCCTCCAGAGCTTCAATGAACAAAATTAGGATCGGAATTGTTGGAACTGGCTATGTTGGCAACGTTCACGGCCGGATCTATTCGCGGGATGAGCGGGCTGAGATATCGGCTTTGTTTGACATCGTTCCTGAACGTGCCGAGCGGACTGCCCGTTCGATCGGCGGCAAGGTTTGTGTCTCCAGGGAAGAACTTCTTGAAAACTGCGACGCGGTCTTGGTAACAGCGCCTAATCGGACACATAAGGAGATCGCCCTTGCTGCGATCGCCGCAGATAAGCACGTCTTCTGCGAAAAGCCTTTCTCTATCGGGACCGAGGATGCGGCGGAACTGCGCGACGCGGCAAATGCCGGAAAAGGCGTTCTCCAGGTGGGCCACAACCGGCGTTTTGCTCCCGTTTACGCGACGCTAAAGGACCTTTTAGGCGAAGACAGGGCTCACTCGGCCCATATCAAGATGAACCGTGGAGAGTTGAAGAATCCTGTGTGGACCGGCGACGTCGCGGTCACCGGCGGATTTCTTTACGAGACAACGATCCATCTTTTCGATATGATGCGATTCCAGTTCGGCGAGATCGAAGAACTGGTCGCGTACGGCTCGCAGCACGAATATCCGGAGATCGACGAGTTCTCGATCATTTTCAGGTTCAAGAGCGGGTTCCACTGCACTTTTGCCTCATCCTCGGACGCAAGCTGGCATTTTCCCTTCGAACGGATCGAGGTGTTTTGCCATCACAGAACTATAATGACGGAGGAAATGGAGCGGATCTTGGATTCGCGTGGCATGGATGCGAACTTTGAGACTATCTCGTTTCACATGACCGAAAAGGAAGAAAAATGGGGCTACGTTCAAGAGGACAAAGCCTTTCTCGACTCGATCCTCAACGGTACGCCGCCACTCGTAACCGCAGACGACGGCTTTAAGTCCGTCGAACTGGTCGAGTCGGTCTATCATGCGATCCGGAGTGGCGAGCGGGTCAGATTTTAGTAACGTCCGGCGCGAACATAGGAACTTTCTTGGGGATGGTTCGTTAAACGAGGATGTGAACCCATCCTTACAAGTCGCATCGATTATGATCCAGTGCCAACAATGCGGACAAGGTAACGTTGATCAGACGCAGTTCTGCCGATTTTGCGGCAATCGTCTGGCGATCCCTGAAGGGAATCAGCCCTCCGACTATCAGCAGGCACAGCCCCGGCCATACGCGTGGAAAACCGACGAGTATCAAACCCAGAGCGAACCTCGTGTGCGGCCGCAGGCGGGTGCGCAGCCGCTGTATCCCGCTCGAGATCAATTTCCAGGTGCACAGCCCCTGACTTATAACGCCCCCCAGTATATGGCGTCGAATTACCGCTGCCCAAATTGCGGCACAACGGTGCTTCCCATCATCGAAAGGCGTATTTCAACCGCCGGTTGGATAACCTTTTCTTTGCTGCTTGTATTTACCTTTGTTTTCTTTTGGATCGGGCTGCTGATGAAACAGAACTACAGTGTCTGCCCGGTTTGCCGAGCCACGCTTAACTAGAAACTACCTGTAATAATAGCCTTTCGGATGTTCGATCTTCACCTCAGGATTCGTGCTTACAACCT
>JANNNS010000160.1:0-7053 GCA_031398645.1 Acidobacteriota bacterium | reverse complement strand
TGTATTAGCCGCGGTTATCATCCTGCAGCAATTGATGTTTGTTCCGCTGGTACAGGCCCGTACGGTTCCGAACCCGGCAGCGATGCTTGTCTCATCTGGTATCGTGATCAGCCAGGTGTACGGCGGAGGCGGAAACGCGGGTGCCACTTTTACACACGACTTCGCAGAACTCTTCAATCGCGGGACCACACCCGTGAATATCAACGGCTGGTCGAGCCAGTACGCGAGTGCGACCGGTACGGGCAACTTCGGAGCCAATACGGGGCAGATCGCTGACCTCCCGAATGTGGCTATCCAGCCTGACCAGTATGATCTCCTCCAGGAGGCACGCGGAGCGGTCGGAGTGCACTTCCCACTCCTCACCTTATCGCCGCGACCCGCTCGGGTGCAATGGCTCGTCGAATGTGTGCACACCGACACAGCTTGCTAGTATCGTCGTTCTGGTGGGGTACGGGAATGCGAACTACTTTAAGGGAGCAGGAGCGGTAGGCACCTTGTCCAACACTTCATCGGGTGGGCGAAACAGCAGCGGATGTACCGAGACC
The DNA here is from genome assembly GCA_031398645.1 of Acidobacteriota bacterium. Taxonomy (GTDB): domain Bacteria; phylum Acidobacteriota; class Blastocatellia; order Pyrinomonadales; family Pyrinomonadaceae; genus OLB17. The sequence continues at coordinate 6,508 of JANNNS010000160.1, read as the reverse complement.
GACAAGAACAATCTTGATTTCACGTTGACGAACCCGCCGGCACCAAGGAATACAGCACAACTGTGAAGGTATGCGGAGCGACGACCAACAACCGTTCGGCTAAATCCCGAGATTCGTTCGTGTCCAGCCAATCGAATGTTTTGCTCTTTTTAGTTTTGTCCAATTCCCATTTTCAGTCTATATTCTCGTTGGATCCTTTCATCATTTTTGAGGTAACAACGTGATGGCACAGCATCCGAAAAAGGTAGCTATACCACCGGCAACCGATCAACTCTCGTTGCAGACGATCTTCGACTGCCTCCCAGCCTTTATTAAAATTGGAGACCCGGATGGGAATTTCGACTTCTTGAATCAAGGATGGCTGGACTACACCGGCCTTAGCCTTGATGAATTGAAAGGTATGGGGTGGATCTCAGCAATTCACCCTGACGATGTAGCCGAGGTAGCTGAACACTGGCAGAATTCGGTTTCAACGGAGACGCCCGTTTACCACGAATCGAGGGTGCGGCGTGCTGACGGCGCTTACCACTGGTTTCTGCATCGGCACGTTCCGATTCGGGATGATCGAGGAAAGATCATTGTGTGGTGCGGCTCAAGCACCGACATTGAGGAACGAAAGCAGGCGGAGCAACGGGTAGCCGAGAGTGAAAGAGATTTCCGGCGTTCGATAGACACGATGCCCGCACTTATTTTTACAGCCCTCCCGAACGGAGCACTGGACTATTCCAATCTTCGTTCTCTTGACTATTCAGGACGGACACTGGAGGACTTCCGCGACTGGCACTGGACGGAAAATGGGATAGTCCACCCGGACGATGTACCGAGATTGCTTGAGGAGCAGCGTACTTCGATCTCGTCCAAGGAGCCGTTAGAGACCGAGGTGCGGCTTCGTCGATTCGACGGAAAGTTCCGGTGGTTCCGCATCGGCTTTGCTCCGCTGCTGAACGGACCGGCAGAAGTCACACGGTGGTGCGGAGTCTGCGTTGATATCGATGACCAGAAAACGGCCGAGGCACAGATCCGACGCGACGCGCAAGAGCTCCGGCAGATCATCGATCTGGTCCCGCAGCAGATCTTCGTCATGTCGCCGGACGGAACGCTTGTTTACGCAAACCGGGTCGTTCTCGAATATACGGGACTGACCTTGGAAGAGAGTTTCTCGGAGGACCTTCCGAACCGCATTTTTCATCCCGAAGACGCAGAGCAGGTCATCGAAGAGCGCAAGCGAAAGATCGAACTTGGAAAGTCCTTTGAAATAGAAGCTCGGCTGCGCCGGAAAGACGGAGAATACCGCTGGTTTCTCATCCAGTTGAATCCGCTGCTTGATGAGGATGGGCAGATAATTCACTGGTACGGGTCTCGTACCGATATTCAAGACAGAAAACAGGCTGAAGAATCGGCCCTCAAGGAAAACATCGCATTGCGCGAAGAGGTCGACAAAGCCTCGATGTTCGAGGAGGTCGTGGGCACGTCAAGTGCGGTAAGAGCGGTGCTGCGTCGTGTGTCGAAGGTGGCCCCGACCAACTCGACCGTGCTGCTCACCGGCGAGACCGGCACGGGGAAAGAACTGATCGCCCGCGCCATCCACAAACGTTCGCAGAGAAAGGACCGAGCCTTTATCAGCGTAAACTGTGCCGCCATTCCTCAATCACTGATAGCCTCAGAGCTTTTCGGCCACGAGAAGGGAGCATTTACAGGAGCAAACCAGCGGCGCCTTGGCCGGTTTGAACTCGCCGATCGTGGCACGATCTTTCTCGATGAAGTCGGCGACCTGCCGCCGGAAACCCAGGTCGCGCTTCTGCGTGTGCTTCAGGAGAAAGAGATCGAACGTGTAGGCGGGGGCCGCCCGATCAGCGTCGACGTGCGCGTTATCGCCGCTACCAATCGTGACCTCGAAGCTGCGATCGCTGAAGGCACATTCCGTAGCGACCTGTTTTACAGGCTGAACGTTTTCCCCGTCGAGATTCCGCCGCTCCGCGAGCGGAAGGATGATGTCCCGCTTTTGGTCGAGTATTTCATAGAACGTTATGCGCGGCAGGCCGGCCGAAAGATCCGTCCCCCCTCACGTAAGACGATTGAGCTCCTGATGTCCTACTCATGGCCCGGAAACATCCGAGAGCTTCAGAATGTTGTTCAGAGGTCGCTGATAGTTTGCGAATCGGACACGTTCACAGTAGACGAGAACTGGCTCGTCTCGAAGCGACCGCAACATAGCGGAAATGACATGCACCTCGAGCCGACATTAGCGGCGCGCGAGGTCGAAATGATCGAGTCCGCTCTCGCCATCTGCCGCGGCCGTGTGGCCGGGCCAAGAGGCGCCGCTGTACAGCTCGGCATGCCGGTCTCGACCCTTGAGTCAAGAATCAAGTCACTCAAGATCGACAAGTACCGCTTCAAATCCTCTCAATACTGATTCCCAGAACATCAAATTAACGAGGACTTTTAACGAGTTTTCGTTAATAAACCGTTTATTGACTCACCGCCCTTCCCGCTATCCTGGTTAGATTCAAATAGTTAGCTATTGGCACTCCGATTGCGAATGTGTTGGTCAGGCCGGCCCTGATCGGCCGGGAGCAATTAAGGGGATGGCATTTCGGATCGAGACATCGGTCGAGAAGAAAAGCGTCACGTTCAAAGTGAGCGGCCGACTGGATGTCGATGGGATCGCGGAGTTAAAGCGGATGTCGGAAGAATACCGAGAAGATTACTGTTTGGTTTTGGATCTGGAAGATCTTGGATTGACGGATCGGTTTGTTATCCGGTCGCTGACGGCTTTCGAGGTCGCAGGGGTGCTGTTGGTGAATTGCCCGCACTACGTCCGCGACTGGATCTTGAAAGAGGTCGGATCCGCATAAACATAAGCAAGGACGAGCAAGGGCGGTTAGCAAAATTGAATTTCAACACTTAACTGAATAATACGGAGGCACTAAACATGGACAACATCATCGTCGCAACATTTAACAATGAAAAAACGGCCGTCGAGGGCGTGCTCAAGCTGAACGAACTCGATCATCAAGGCGCCATCGCCACTTACAACAACGTCCTTATCAGGCGGAATCAGGACGGAACATTCGATTATCTCAAAGATACTCGTGACCTGACCGGTTGGAACGCCATGGGCGGAATGCTCCTCGGGACCATGATCGGAGTCATCGGCGGACCAGTTGGGGCGCTTGCCGGGCTTCTTGCCGGTCTCACGGTCGGCGGATTCGCCGACGTGGCCCAGTACTCGTTTGACTACAATTTTCTGGAAACGTTCAAAGACGGACTTCCGAAGGGAACCACTTCGCTCATAGCTCAGGTCTCAGAACCGAATGAAGAGCTCATCGACAAAGCCCTACAACCAATGGGTGCTCAAGTATGGAGAAGCAACGTTTACGCCCAACAGGACAAGTATGTTCAGAACCAGGTAGACATGCTGGACGCCGGCATTTTGGAGGCGGAAAAGGAGTTGCGAGACGCTGCCGCCGACGAGAAGACAAAGATCCAGGCTAAACTGGCCGATCTTCGAGCCAGGCGCGATGCAAAGGTCGCCGAGATCAAGGCGAACTTTCAGGAAGACGTGGACGATATGAACGCTCAGATCGACCGCTTCAAGCAGACGCTTCAGGGAAAGGTGGATGAGACCCGACGGAAGGTTCTCGAACGCCGACTCGCGTACAACGAAACCAAGGTGAAGAAGTACGAAACCCAGGCTGAGAAGCTGAACGCCGAAATCGCGAAGTATAGCCACGCCGCACAGGCGTAAGGACTCTGCCCGGGCCGTTACGTTTCGGGCAGAAAAAACAACTTGGATTTTCACCTAAAGGAGAAGAGTCATGAAAGAGCAAGAATCAAGCAATCCGTTCAAAGACCTCGCCGGCGTGTCGATGGGAGTTTCGATAATAATGATCATCCTCGGATGTCTGGCTATTGTGATGCCGGGTGCTACCGGCATCGCGGTGTCCGTCATCTTCGGCTGGGTGATCATCCTGGCAGGCTTCATGCATTTTGCATACGCTTTCGCCGCATCGGGGGCCGGAGGTTTCCTGTGGCGAATTTTGATCGCCGTGATCTATATAGCCGGCGGTTCATACCTGTTGCTGAACGCTCCACTTACGCTAGGCGCCCTGACCATGGGTGTGGCGGTGATCTTCATTGTGGAAGGCATTTTCCAGATCATCGACTTCTTCCAGGTCAAGGACCTTCCGGGCAGCGGCTGGCTCGTTTTCAACGCTATTGTGTCGATCGTCCTTGGCGGGATGATCGCATACCAATGGCCGAGCAGTTCCGGCTGGGCGATCGGCACGCTTGTCGGCGTGAACCTGCTGTCCAACGGCTTAACCGGACTGTTCTATTCGGCTGCGGCGAAGAATGCTATCGGAGCGGCGGCGCACTGACATGGGCGACAGCTAAGGCAAGGTGGAGGCCATTGAGCACGGAGAGCGAAATGTTCAGAAAACCGAAAACAAAATATCAGGCGGTTGTAATGGCATCCTCGCTGGCCGTGCTCTGTGTCTTTCTCGCCTTCGAGGCGGCAGCTCAGACAGGAGCGGCCCGCGAGGCGTTCAAGGGATCGGCGGAGTTTCGGGACTCGGTTGGCGATACCGCAACAAGCGTTGAAAAGTACGCTAACCAACTTGAGAAGACCGACCGATCCCTTGCCCGGCTAAGGACTGCGAACGGCGATCTGAGAGAGCGGTATCAATCTTTCTCAAAAGACCTGCGGAAGCTTGAAAAGGCTCAGAAGAACGCAGTTTCCCATGTCGATAAGATGCGTGCACGGGAGACGGAGTACTTCACCGCGTGGGAGAAAGCGAACATGCAGATCGCCGATCCCGAACTTCGAGATTCCCTTTCGTCGAGACGATCACACGTGATCACACAATATCAGGCACTTGCTGAGAATCTTAGCGCGATAGGCCGCAAGCTGCAGCCCTTAACGAGCCATTTGCGTGACCTCGATCTCTTCTTGGGTGCCGACGCTTCGCACACAAACTTCAAGGAAGCAGAAGCGATGATCGAACTATCCCGAGAGGAAATACGGTCTCTGAAACACGAGATCGGCGGCGTTCAGAGTATGCTGAGGGCCTTTTTGAGTGAGACCTTAGCCAGGTCGTAGCGGGCGTTACAGGAGGTGCAGAGTGATTACAGTCTATCCATTCAGGTCCATATTCATCTTGGTGTTCGCATCGGCTCTCTGCCTGCTCAGCATCTCGTGCGGCGGCTCAGCGTCGACCGACGCGAAGGCTGATGGCGGCACCAAGCAAGTTGACGACGGTTCATATGACGAGACTCAGCTCGGCGACGAAGTCTTCGGTGAACTAAAGGCAGAACGCAGCATTATTGAAGCGTCCCCGATGTACGATTCCCTTACGCCTGTCGTCGAACCGATCACCCGATCGGTGCAGCCCCGATACGAGTTCCCGCTCAAGTTCTACTTGGTTCATGATGCCGATGCGAACGCGTACACGGCTTCGGGCGGAAATATCTATATCACCGATGAGTTGCTATACGTCGCGAAGACGAACGACGAACTCGCGGGCGTGATCTGTCACGAGGTGGCTCACGCGGTAAATCATGACAGCGTAGAGCTGATGGCGAAACGTGAAGAGAATTGGAAACGGGGAGTCGCGGCCGAAGTGCTGTTAGGCCGGACCCGCGGGAAGGCCCTGGCGATCCTCTTTCTTGGTCATCTGAATTCCCTGGGATACTCCCGCGACGTGGAAGAAAGGGCAGATCTCGACGGTGCGGATATCTGTGCTGAAGCGGGGCACAATCCGTGGGGCTTGATCTGGTTTTTCCGCGATTTTGAGATCACGGACAAATCTAGACTGCCGGAGGTGCTGTCAGACCACCCGGACCACAAGAGCAGGATCGAGTCACTCGAAAAACACTTTCGGCGGGATCCGTCGAAATTCGGAAAATTCAATTCAGAGCGGCGTTCGGCAACAACATTTTCGGTACCCGAAAAGGCGCCGGTAGTGTTCATGAGGCAATGAGGCCGGAAGGAATTGAGATCAAGTTTCAGGACGCTTTAGTCCTGCAATAAACAGAAAAAAAGGAGCAAATAAAATGTCAAATTTAATAGTAGTTGGATTCAAAAACGACAGGTACAAGGCGTCCGAGGTTCTCTATAAGCTGAGAAGGCTCGATGAGGATTGGGCCATTTATCTTGACGATGCGGTAGCGGTCTACCGCGGTTTCGACGGCGACCTTCGCGTCGATCAGAGTTACCAGCTGACCACCGGCGAAGGCGCCGGCTGGGGCACAGTGTGGGGATCGCTTATCGGGCTCACCCTGGCCATCCCGTTCACCGCCGGCGCGACGGCACCGGCCGCCGCGATCGCAGCGGGAACGCTGGGCGGCGCGGCCGTCGGAGCCGCAACCGGAGCGGTCAGTGCCAAGTGGTGGAAGGAAGATTTTGGGATCTCTGAGGAATTTGTCCGCGATATCGGTTACATGGTCCAGCCCGGAGATTCGGCTGTTTTCGTGCTGGCTCAGGGTAGCCCGGAGAGGGCGAAGAGCG
>JANNNS010000248.1:0-10429 GCA_031398645.1 Acidobacteriota bacterium | reverse complement strand
GCATTGGTGATGCGGTGGCTTATCGAGACCGCTCAGCCATTGTCATTGGGATCAAGATCGAAGTTCAGCAAATAAGCTCTGATGACGTTGAAAGAGCGATTGAACCCGGCGAGCCCTTTATCACTTATAAGCTATTTTTTGAGAACAATTCGATCGAGACGCGGAGAGAGGCTGATTTGTTAGCAGCTCCATAATATGTCGATACCTATAGATCCAGAAAACCCCGGTGGAGGCGATCCTTGGGAAGGCGGTGAACCACCCCCGGGTTCATTGCCTGGCCTTGGCTTGTTTCTCGATCGCCGTTATCGGTCTAATCTTGTAATTTCTGATGAGATAAAGGGCATTGATCTATTGTTTGATGTTCTTTTTCCGGCCGCCCGGATGTTCATATCTCAGGCACCAAATGGCCAGATTCGCTTTCGAAACAAAAAGCCGGTGGACTGGGGCTTAGGTCTTGACGAATTTAACTCTAGCTCCAACATTCTCGACGTTGATAATGTTTCGCCGTGGATCACGGATCTTCGATATCATCTTTTGATTGATCCCTACACGAACGAAAGTGAAGTTCGGGACGTGATCGACGCTAATTATCCGGTTGCCCAAAATAGTGTAGTTTTGACCACATCGACGCCGGCCGATCTTGATATAACCGGCTTCTCGGGCTGCGACGGTAACAGCACGCCGGCAACTGCCAGCATAGAAGTATTAGATTTCACTGCCGGAGATACTTACACCGTCGAACTTGACGGTATTGAGATCTCATTTATCCCTAGTGCTGGTGATACGCTCGAGAGTATTGCAGGCTTTTTGACGGGAGCTTTTCGCGGCCATCCGGCGATCAATCGGCGTTTTCGGTTCGACTGGGAGACCGGAGACAGCATTGTTAATCTCACTGCTCTTTTTGGAACGCTGGAAATTGATGCTCCGCTAAAGAAACTGCACGTTGCTCCGCTGCCGAACCCCACTGCGGCACCGGTGTTGACCGCCACAGCATCGGGAAATCTCGCTGCCGGAGTCTACCGGGTAGCATACGCAGAACGTAACGAACACGGTCAGACGCTGCTTTCTCCTTTTGAAGCAGTCACGCTATCGGCTAATCAGAAGATCACCGTGAGTGCTATCACGCCAACCGATCCGAGCAATACGATAGTTTGGTATACGGTCCCGGCTGAGGATGATTTTAAGAATCTCAGATATCACAGCGAGAATGACGGTTCAAGTTTTGTAATAGATGAGCTGCCGCTGTTGTCGGCGCCGTTCCCGCCGGACCTGAACCGGACTGGTACTGAGGTGATGCGTATTAAAGCCGTATTCTCAGACCGGCCCGAAGAGCGCTCACATGTAGGCAGCTCGAATGTGCTGAAGGCCACTTATGAATGGTCATTAAGCGATCGGGAAGAAACTATCAATCAGATCAATTTGCTGTATCGCGAAGCGTCTGAGGACTATAAGCTTAAAGAACTTCGGGTTCGGAATGATGCTCATATCGCCCGCGTCGGCAAGCCCAAGTCTCGCGATATTAACGGTCAGGCCATCGATAACTTGTTTCAGGCGTTCCGGATTGCATACGGTGAACTAGCTGAAAAACGCGATGCCGATTTCTTTTATAAGTGGGGAAGTACGCGCGAAGCCCTCTTATTAGAAGAATTTGATGTAGTCGCCGTCACTGATAATGGTTCCGGCGTTATAAATCTACCCGTATCGATTGAAACGAAAGAGTATGATCTGGCAAGTGCAGGCCTGCCGAAAGCCACCTTTGTAGCCCGCCTTTTCGCCAATTGGCTCTACGATGACAGCGTTGTAAAGCAGGCGATTCCCATAGTTATTGAGAACTAGCCAAAAATAAGACGCCGCTAAATTGCCTAGACTTCTGGCATGGGCGTTAAAACGTATAGAGATCAGGAGCTTTTGGAGCGATTGAAGATCGCCGACGGCTTTAACGGGTTGCCCGGCGGGATTCTAGACATCTGGATCCGCTCCGACGAAGACGAATATGACCGCTTCGACGATAAGGTGTACACGTTCGACTGCAGCCAAGCCGATCGGGATCCGCGATTCGTCATGGTTTGTACCGGAACATCGAACGCCGGATCTCAGGGTCTGAAAAACTTTCAAACTTACAACAGAGACGGATGCGCAGTCCTAAAGGGTGACTGCATCGTTTATTACTCGCACGCGTACGGCCTGCACAAAGGGAAGCCGGCATACCGGCAGGTGAAGCCCTTTCCCTATTTCAGAGACAACGACCGCGATAACCGAGCCGAAGAGATCGGGCCCGAACACAACGACATTATCGGAGCCAACTGTCACCGTGCCGGGAAGAATTCAACCTACATCGGCGGCTGGTCCGTCGCATGTTTAGTTCGAAACAACGAAGCTCAGTTTCTTAAGTGGCTCCGTTTTATGAACCGGCGACCTCTTACGGTCGCGATCTTGAAGGAGTGGTAATGGAACCAATTAATTACGACTTGATTTTCAACTACGGCCTGCGAATGAGCCTGACGCTTTTGCTGGTGATCCTGCTGTACACCATCCGCGTTTTGGTTGCGAGCATCGACACGGTGACCTGGTACAAAACCAACGCCTTGCGCTTGACGTTCGCGTTCATCACGGTTTGGGTTCTCGCGGCAACGCTGGTTATCTCGCCGGAGATCTCGTCGATGCTCGGGAGCTTCGGCTTCAACGCAGAACAAAGCCCGGCAGCTATGGCGTTCGTCATCGGCGGCATCCTGATCGGCGTCACATCAAGCCCGGCGGCAGTCACCGGAACGGAGAAAATATGAAGAAAATACTTACTTGTTTGCTGCTGATCTACTCGCTCGTGATGCTCACGGCGTGCCCTGCTAAATCTATCGAGAAAGCTAAAAGCTCCAGTGCAAAGCTGGCTACATACGCAAACGCCGGCGTCGACCTCACTCGGGACCTGTTTCGGTCAAATTTCATCAACCTTGCGACGAAAGACAAGATCGCTGATGGCTTCATCGTGCTGGCAAAAGCTGGCCAGGCGTTCGATCTTGCGGTTGCGAATGCCGAGAAACAATACGGACCGGACGTGCCGAAAGATGTTATCGGCCAGTTGTTCGGAACTTTCAATGCTGAGGTTGTCGCCAAGTTCGTAACCGTCCTAGCCGCGTTAAAACTCACCAACGTATCCGGCAACTTCGGAGCGATCATCGAGACGATCAAGACGGCCGTTCTGTTGATCGCCGGTGCGTTTGGCAAACGGAGCATTGTCGCGGCGCAGTTGGCGTAAAGGAGAAATATGGAAATCATTCAAAGACTACAGCTGCTGATGACTCTTATCGGCAACGTCACACTTCAGGATGCGGTTACGTGGCTTGAAGTCGAAGCAAACGCCGAACGCCTTCGCAAAGAGGGCCACGAGGAAGCTCCTGAAGGACGGACTTAATGGACCTCTTTTGTCGATTACTCAGAATTCAAACGTGGCTGATAGAACGGGCCTTTGGCTCAGATCTTGATTCAGCTTGCTTTTGTCACCATTGCCCCGGCGAAAACCGGGCGAAGTTTATAGGAGATTTCAAATTCATGTACGTAGTAAAAGCCGATAACCCTCCAGTGGGATTCACACTTTCATACTCAGTCACGGACTCGGAAGGAAACGTTCTTCCGAACGAAGAGACGGTCGCTGAGGTTGTCTCGGACAATGCAAGCGTTGTCGACGTCGACCAGGCAAGCGGCGTCGTATCGTTCGGCAGCCCGGGGCTCGCTAACATCAACGCGACGATCAAGGACGCTGACACCGGTGCGTTGCTCGGCAGTTTCGGAGCACAGTTCACTGTGACCGTGGGCGATCCTGCTGCGATTGCAGGCGGAACGATAGCGTTCGAGGGCCTTACCGAAGCCGAGACTGAAACGCCTGTCGAAGGTTAACAAAGACTTGGCCGCGAGGACGTGGTTCATCAGTAAAACTGCCAGAACTCACTCGCGGCCATTTTATAAAACCACTTAGCCCTTTGGGCATTAGGCGAAAGCCGTTGAGGTAAAGCGACGTACATCATGTTAGTGAATAAAATATTTTTAACCGGACCGAGCCCACTATGAATGATGTAAGAACCGTAACCGAGTCAGAGGATGAAGTGAAACCTCTACACGAATCGATCGTTTCCCGCATTGGCTTCTGGCAGGGCCTGGTAGTGTCGGCAATCTCGATCGCAACAACCATTGCCGTCTTGTCAGTCTTTTTCACGGGAGCATTAAACCGACTACAACAGGTTGAAAGCAAACAGGCACAGGCTGAGATTCAGCTTGAAAAGCTTCGAAATGAATTAAACGAGCGTCTTTTGCGGATCGAAGAGAAGATGGTTAACAAGGAAGATTTTCGCGAGCTAAAAACTGACGTCAAGGAACTCATTCGCCGGAAATAATGACAATGATCGATGGACGAAACCGAGCAAAACCCACCGGCCCCACCGGATCGTAAGAACGTCGAACCGCGGACTACTGCCGAACAGGACCTAAAAACCGCCGGTCAAAGAAAGATCAATGCAATTTGGGAATACACACAGAGCTACGTTGCCATTGCGGTCGTCACAACGACGGCCATTGGCGTTTTCGTCGGTCGGGTTACCCAAGGCAACAGCGTACCGTTCCCGGCTGAATGGTGGACGATCGTGGGGCTGGTGATCGGTTTTTATTTCGGCAGGACTAATCATGCCCGGATTGGTGACGAATACACCGCCAAGCCGGAAAAATAAAGTTCCTAATCGCTAGGGACTTTTTCACGTAACGGGATGCACTTTTTGCAGAAACTGAAGGTTTGTAATAATCTTGTTTCCAGCGAAACGCGAGTATTTACGGACGATTTCATTAAAATGCTCAGCATTAAGAAACTCAGACAAAATACACTCTAACGCCTACCGAGGGCATTCAATTATGTTTTTGAGATTCCCGTTTATGCAGTAAGTTTTGAAATAGTTGGATTTACGGGAATCTCAATTTTACGGATAAAGCGGACAAATGGGATAAAAAGGCCTTCTTTGGACTCCGTTTGGACACAAAATTGCACGCGGTGCGATCAAAACACGGCTATCAAGCAAATTGCTTGATGGCCGTCTTTGATTTGAAAACACGTTCCATTGCTACTCACTGAAACCGACGTGGGCTAAACGGCGATGTGAATCATCCCAATAGACGCGTCCGTTGGCCATTTTTGATTGGTATCATCCCCCCCCCCGAGCCTGTTAACCGAAGGGTTGTAAGTTCGAGTCTTACCTGCGGAGCCAATTAAATCAACAACTTACGGACGCTGTCCAGGCGTCCGTTTTGAGTTTTCCCTTCTTTTTTCCCTATCAGTATTAATTATCGCGGGCATTAGCAATTCAAGTTGTAATAATATACCCAGACTGAATCTGAATACTAATTTCGCCGAATCTATTCGGTTCGTAATTGAAAGGTCGTCGGTTCGACTCCGATGGGCGGCTCCATTAAAATCAATAACTACAAGGAAAAGGACGCTTAAATAAGCGTCCTTTTTACGTAGCATCCTTATTTGTATCCTTATAGTATTTTCAATTAGTGGCGAAGAATATTTTCGTTCCTAGAGGGGCGTTTATCGGTTCGGTTGCTAGCGAATACCCGGAAACTTTTCCCGCTATGCGCTCGGACACCGGACAGAGTCAAAACTGCGTGGGAGGTTACTGTCACCCTCCGCCTGGAAAGGAGGTGTCGCGATCGGGAGAGACTTCAATGGTCTCGTTGACGTCCGGCGATGCAATTAGCAAATCGCTTGGAATAAACAGAGAACCATCTTAAACTAATCTCCGGAATTCTACTCAAGACTGAGAAACAATCCATGAGGGTTTCTAGTCTTTCAAGCCGACGCCGGATTGTCCCGGGCCGGGCTTGTAAGACTCAGGCATTGAAGTGCCATTTCCGCTTTACTCCTGCTCATCCTTTAGCTCGGATCAAGTAGGGTGAGGTGTAGTCACCCGTCGAAATATGATCGTATGGGATGCCCCCGGTTGCTTGGGTTTTGCAGTCTTCCAGGAGCGCTCTTTAGGGATTGAAACTGACTAAGAAAAAATTGTGAAAAGATGCCTGGAAAGCGTCCACAACCTCATGAACCGATATTGGACCAATTGAGCCACCGAGAATATGAAACGATGCCCTGAATGCAGGCGGGACTATCACGACGACACTCTGCTGTATTGTCTCGATGATGGCAATGCGCTTCTCGAGGGCCCGGCGACGACTCCGGGTGGAAATGGACCGGCGACGGCTCCAGGTGGAGATGAACCGACGACGGAAATACTCCCTGTTACCGACGTGTCCGGTGAAGCGGCGACCCGCGCTCAGATATACATGACCGACCGCACGGCGGTTTTGCCGATAAGCGCAGGCGATGTTGCTAGTAGGCCTCGCAGCTTTGATAAGCGGCTGCTTGCCATTCCACTTCTGTTGGGAATTATTGTGCTCGGCGGATTTGTTGGTTTCCGATACCTCAACTCCGGCAGCTCGGGAGCGATCAATTCCATCGCCGTCCTGCCGTTTGAGAACCGGAGCGGCAGCGCGGATGCGGATTATTTGTCAGATGGTCTGGCGGAATCGCTCATTTACCGGCTTTCCCAACTTCCGGGTCTGAAGGTCAGTCCTACAAGCACGGTCTTAAGATATAAGAGTTCACAGTCTGATGTGGCGGCAATCGCGAGAGAGCTAGAGGTTGACGCGATCATGTCGGGGCGGCTGGCGCAGCGTGGCGACGACCTGACAATCAGTGTCGAGCTGATCGATGCGCGGACAAAGAAGCTGATCTGGGCCGAACAGTACGATCGCAAGATGGCCGATCTGCTCGCTACCCAGCGTGAGATCGCGACAACAATCACTCAAAAGCTTGAGTTGAAAATTTCGGGCAACGACGCAAAGGGAATCACAAAAAAATACACCGATAACAGCGAAGCGTATCAGCTCTACCTGAAAGGCCGATACGCCTTTGGCAAGCGAACTAAGGACGAGATGCTGAAGGCCGTCGGCTACTTTCAGCAGGCGATAAAACTCGACCCGAAATTCGCACTGGCTTATGCGCGGATCGCCGAAACGTACGGCAGCATGCCTGCCTATCCGTACATGGCGCCAAAGGAAGCCTTTCCCCCGGCTAAGGCCGCGGCGTTAAAAGCACTTGAGATCGATCCGACGTTGTCCGAGGCTCATACTTTCTTAGCATATTGTCTGATCATATACGACTGGAATTGGGCTGGAGGCGAACGCTCATTCAAACGCGCTATCGAGCTTGATCCGAATAATTCTGCCGCTCATTTCCGTTACGGACAGATATACCTGATGCCAATGAGGCGTTTTGAGGAAGGCATTGCCGAAATAAAACGTGGGCTGGAACTTGAGCCGCTCGACATGAACATGAGCGGATCGCTCGGCTCGGCCTACTTTTTTGCAGGGCGGAAAGATGAGGCTTTGGAGCAGGCTAAGAAAACCTTTGATGTCGAACCCACGCATCCAATTTCGCGTTGGATCCTCAGTCAGGCTTACCTCGTAAAGGGAATGTACGAGGAGTCGCGGGCCCACAATGAAAAGTGGCTGCAGGACGATCCTTTAAGTCAGTTTGCTCTTCGGGATGCGGGCATTGCTTACGCGAAACTCGGCAGACGAGACAAGGCGGAGGAGATGATCGGTAGATTGCGCGAGATTGGCAAGACGCAGTACATACCGACAACCCGCATCGCGTCCGTCTATGGAGCCCTCGGCGATATGGATAAAGCCTTCGTCGAACTCGAAAAGGGTTTCGAGGCACGGGACTGGGAATTGTATCGGTCTGGTATTGAGCCCTACATGGACGACCTCCGAGGTGATCCGCGATTTGCGGAACTGATCAAACGCCTGAATTTGCCGGAATGAAGCGATATGAAACGATGCCCTGAATGTAGACGCGATTATTTCGACGCCACGCTGCTCTACTGTCTCGATGACGGAAATGCGCTCCTCGAAGGGCCCGCGTCTGCGGACGAACCGGCGACGGCGATACTGCACGATACCGAAATACGGGCTGAAGCGGCGACCAGTGCGCAGATGCAGATGACGGATGAGACGGCGGTTTTGCCGACGGCCACTGGCGAGATTGCTCCTGGGGCCCGCGGATTCGATAAGAAATTGTTGGCGGCTCCAATCCTTCTCTCGCTCATTGTCGTTGCCGGATTCCTTGGCTATCGATATTTCAAACCCGCCACGACCGAGCAGATAAACTCCATCGCTGTGCTTCCATTCGAAAACAGGAGCGGGAATGCGGACACGGACTATCTCTCTGATGGTCTGGCTGATTCGCTGATCTACCGACTGTCCCAATTGCCAGATCTGAAGGTCAGCCCAACGAGTTCGGTAATGAGGTATAAGGGGTTGGTGACGGATGTCGCCCAGATCGCCAAGGAACTCGAGGTCGATGCGGTGATGTCGGGCCGATTAACTCAGCGGGGTGATGACCTTTCGATCAGCGTGCAGTTGATCGACTCTCGCACCAAAAAACTGATCTGGGCAGAGCAATACGATCGAAAAATGGCTGATCTGCTGGCAACGCAACGCGAGATCGCGACCGCGATCACGCAGAAACTTCAACTCAAGCTATCAGGCAATGAAACCGGATTAACCAAGAAGTACACGAGTAACAATGAGGCATATCAACTTTATCTGAGAGGCCGGTTCCACTTTGCCAAGCGGACCAAGGAAGACCTTCTCAAAAGTATTGATTTTTTTGACCAAGCAATAAAACTCGATCCCAGCTTTGCTCTGGCGTTCGCCGCGCTTGCGGAATCGTATTGGGTTATGCCGTCACACACGTATATGTCGCCGCGAGAAGCGACGCAAAAGGCGCGGTCGGCGGTAATGGCGGCGTTAGCTCTAGACCCGTCGTTAGCCGAACCTCATTTGGTACTTGGAAGCATACTTTCCGGTTACGACTGGGAATGGACGGAAGCCGAACGGGAATTTAAACGGGCGCTCGAATTGAGCCCAGAAAATTTCGCGGCGCATGCCCGCTACGCGCAACATCTATGGGCCGTCGGCCGCTATGATTACGCTATCCGAGCGTGTTCTAAGGCGATAGAACTCGAGCCGCTCGTGCTCAATTCGAGCGCTAATCTTTCGATCGTTTACACATCCTCAGGGCAAAGGGACAAGGGATTGGAGCTTGCCAGAAAGACATACGATCTCGACCCGCAGTTTGTAACCGGCCGCCTTGCGCTCGGAATTGCCTTAAACAGCAACGGATTGTACGACGACGCGATCCGGCTCAGCGAGAGCTTGCTTGCGACCGATCCGACCAATCAGGCCATGCTCATGATCGGCGGATACGCCTACGCAATGTCAGGCGCCAAAAATGAGGCTGAGGATTTCATCAAGAGATTCAAGGAGATCGGAAAGAAACAATACGCTTCCGCCTACTATGTCGCTACGATCCATGCCGCTCTTGGCGAAAAGGATAAAGCGTTCGCAGAACTGGAAAATTCGTTCGAGCAACGCGATTGGTGGTTGGCTCGAATGAGATCCGATCCATTGATGGCTTCGCTCCGATCCGACCCGCGATTCAAGGCAATGCTCAAACGAATGAATCTACCGGAATAGAATTTTATGAAACGATGCCCTGAATGTAGGCGGGATTATTACGACGATACGCTGCTGTATTGTCTGGATGACGGCAATGCGTTGCTCGAAGGGCCAGCCAGGTCGGAACCGTCTGCGTCAGTGGGCGGCCAGGTCGGCGATGAACCCCAAACCGCAATACTTCACTCGACCGCCGCTCCGGGCGAGGCTCCGACGCGGGCGCAGATCCATACGACGGAACAGACCGCTGTTTTTCCTCGCGGATCGGAGGCGGAGCCTCAAGAGAGTTTAGGCGGGCTTTCGGAAAAGCAGGGCCATTCCGCTCGGCGAGGGGTGAAGCCGCTGGCGGCGTTGGTGGTAGCTGTGTTGGTTCTCGTCGGCGGGTTCTTTGGTTACCGATATTTCAGCATCGGTGGATCATCGGCGATCAATTCGATAGCTGTGATGCCGTTTGAGAATAGGAATTCGGATGCTGATACGGATTATTTGTCTGATGGTTTGGCGGAATCGTTGATTTTTCGGCTGACGCAGATACCTGATCTGCGGGTCAGTCCGACGAGTTCGGTGATGCGTTACAAGGGGAAGGAGACTGATATTGCCAAGATCGCCTCCGAACTTGGCGTAGATGCGGTGATGACCGGACGCCTTACCAAGCGGGGCGCCCACCTGGCCCGGCACGGCGGCCAGCATCATGCAGTTGGTCACGTCCGTGTAGGCGCCGTCGTCGGTCTGGATCCAGCAGATGCCGGTGGACGGGCTGAACACCAGTCCGTCGGGGCTGGAAAAGTCCTGGTCCGCGGTCAGGCTCGACAGGTAGATCGCGCCGGGCGCACCCGACTCGGCGCCGAACAGGTACACGTCCCAGGTG
>JANNNS010000101.1:0-32127 GCA_031398645.1 Acidobacteriota bacterium | reverse complement strand
CGCCCCAGCAGCAGCGGCCGCAGTTGCAACGCGGCGTCGGTTCGGGCGTGGTCGTAACAGCCGACGGTACGATCCTGACCAACGCGCACGTCATCGACGGAGCAGACAAGATCACGGTCCTGATGGCCGATAACAAAACGTTCGAGGCCAAACTTGTAGGAACTGACAAGCCAAGCGACCTCGCCGTACTAAAGATCGAAGCGACGAACATGCCGTATCTTACGCTCGGCAATTCCGACACTGTACGGGTCGGCGATATTGTCCTCGCTATCGGCAACCCGCTCGGCATTGGGCAGAGTGTTACTTCCGGAATTATTTCAGCAAAAGGACGCCGAACCGGATTGAGCGACGGCCAAAGCTTTGAGGACTTCCTCCAGACCGATGCCCCGATCAACCGCGGAAATTCCGGCGGTGCGCTTGTGAACCTCAACGGCGAACTGATCGGAATCAACTCGCAGATCCTCTCGTCCGGCCAGCAGGGCGGAAATATCGGAATAGCATTTTCGATCCCATCCAATATGGCCAAATCCGTGATGGAACAACTCCTGAAAGATGGACGCGTCCGCCGCGGTAAGCTTGGCGTAAACATCCAGAACCTGAACGAAGATACTGCAAAAGCTTTGGATCTTAAGGACACAGCAGGCGTTCTGATCAGCAATGTTCAGGCAGGAAGCGCAGGCGAAAAAGGCGGCCTGAAACGCGGCGACATCGTCACGGCGATCAACGGCGAAAAGGTCGAAGACAGCAACGTCCTCCGCAACAAGATCGCCGGAACGCTGCCCGGGACAGAGGTCAAACTCTCGATCATGCGGGGCGGAAATCCTGAAGAGGTTACCGTGACTCTTGACGAATTCGATCCGGAATTGGCTTCAGGAAATCCCGCACAAAAAGGCGGAGATAAACCGGCCCAAGGAGAAAGCGGAAAACTCGGCCTAAGCCTTCAGCCGCTGACGCCGGAAACCGCAAAGCAATTGAACGTGCCCGACGGAACCGAAGGCCTGGTCGTCACTGAGGTCGATCCCGCCGGAGTTGCGGCCGAAGCCGGTATCGCCCGCGGCGACGTCATTATGGAAATAAATCGCCAACCGGTAAAGACTGTCGAGAATGTTCAGTCGGCGTTGAACTCGGCTGGTGATAAACCTGTCCTGCTTCTCATTTCACGAGGCGGCCAGGTCGTTTTTCTGACAGTCCGGGTGAAATAGCTGACTTACCACTACTGCTCGAGGCCGGCGGCATCTAGCTGCCGGCTTTTTGCTTTAGCCGGAAACTATGTTAAAACCTTCGGCTATGTGGGACAGAATTTTCTTATTGCTTCTCGCCGTCTCCGCCACCATTATGTCGGCCCTGACATATTACGCCTGGAGCTGGTTGCAAAGCATCGGGGCACCCGCGGCAACCGTCGAAGGCTATTCATACCACGCCGGGCTCGCTTGGAAATTTGTCTGGATCTCGTCGATTATTCTGTTGATCCTGGCGAATTTTCTTCTTGCAAGATTCAAAAGATCGTGGGCGATGTGGGCAACATTCGTCTACTTTGCCGCTTTCGTCGTGATCAGATACTTTTTTCTCGAACGTTCTTTCTTCCACTACAAGCTCAGCACCGGCCTCGCAGAACCCGGTCTCTCGTGGGCTCCGTTGGCGGGAGCGATAATCGTCGTCATCGCCGCGGCCATCGTGTTCGTCGATCAAATGTTGGTCGTGAGGCTAACAGAGCGGATCTACCCGACAGCCCCGGAAGTCGAGATTCCAGTTGCCGACGACGAGGAGCCAAGGCCAGAGCCGAAGAACTCGGATAGTGCCTAAATAAAAAATGCCCCGCAAATAAATGCAAGGGCATCTTCCATATTGGTCGGGACGGCGAGATTTGAACTCACGACCTCTCGCACATTCGCGAACCATCGGCGCGCACGCTTCTATGACACGAGTGCCTCCCCACGGTCCGGCAGATACTCGGACAAACGCGACTGCTTTGTGAATGTATTACTTAAGTATTTCTTCCGCGCCTCCATTTTTGAGAACACCCATCTGGCGACATGTTTGCTTTCACGCGCCTTTCGCGGCGTTCCTAGGAGAATGGGCAGAAATAGCTTTTCAGAACTCATATTTCTCCAACTTCGCAATACGCTTTGATCACATCTTTACTCTTGGTCAAGTGTTCAAAGAGTTCTTCGTATCGTTCAAGGCCGACGACCCGATGGGTTAGGAGTCGGTTGAGCCAATCTCCGTACTCAAGAACCGCCGCCGAGAGGTCTTTAACACCGCTCTCGAAATATTCGCGATTCGCGTTCACAGTCCCAACCATGACCTTGTTTCCAAGGACGAAATCCAGGTTGATCTTGTCGGCCGGCACTTCTACCATTTTGTCGCCACCGGTCACGCTGGAAAGAACGAGAATACCGTTCTTCGCTAATGCCTGCATTGCTTCGAAGACGATCGGTGAGAATCCCGTCGCTTCGAAGATTATATCGAAGGCACCGTTGGCGGTTGCATATTCAATAACCGAAGAATCACCCGTTGAAACATATTCAGCACCCAGGTCATCTATGAGATCGGAGTTGCGATATGGTTTCGGCGTTCGTCCGAATGTAACGACTTCCATTCCACGAAGTTTGAAGACGAGAGTTGCCAGAAGTCCGATTGTGCCAGCTCCCATGACCGCGGCACGTTTCGGCTTCCAGACCTTTAATCTTCGCTGGATCTCGTACGCCTGGGTAATGCCTTTCTGGACAACTGTCATTGGTTCAAGCAATACTCCAACATCTTTTAGCCCACGAGGAACTTTGACGATGAACTCGGCGTCATCGACGTAATATTCCGACAAATATCCATGCCGAAGGTTAATTCCACGTTCGTAGTAGATATCATCTATTGTCATGTCGTTCGTACCGATAAGGTCATAGATGCTATGACCGGGGCGTCGAACCGTCGCGACAACATAGTCGCCCTTTTTCAGTTCGGTCACTTTTGGTCCGACCTCTTCGACAATACCGAAACCTTCGTGACCGATGACCAGAAAATCTGACCCATCGGGGGCCGCTCCATATTCGGCGGCGTTGATCTCTTTATCAGTTCCATCGACCCCAACACGTAAGACTTTTACAAGAACCCCGCGTCCTTCGGCTATCTCGCCGATCGAGGGTTTTGGCATATCTACAAGATGCACCGAATTTGGCACTCCCGGTTTTACTGCAATTGCTTTCATAGTGTTTAAGTTAGGCTGCGATCGTCCGAAACCAAGTCGGCTGAGCTCCTATTGACCTAAGGGTGCCGATGACCCGTTCGGGCTCACCCCAATCGGACCACCCTACATCGCTGACGCGCATGACTAGCAACTCGTCCGAACATTTCTCGAGTACTTGGCTGGAGAAGTTACTATCCTTGATCCACTCATAGATCGACCTGACAACTGCCTTCTCCTGATTCGTTCCGAACTGCTTTGAAGCAGCGACAAACACACGGTAGAGCTCTGGAAGCTGCTTTTGAAAAATTCCCAGAAATATGTCGACGCGGCCGACCATCACAAAACTGTTCCACAAGCACCCCGACCTCAGCAATTGTTTTGCAACGCCGGCGGTAGGCTTTTCCCAAAATCGCTTCACACGGACCACGGCCCTACTGAGGCTTCCGAAAAGTGAGGGGGCTGGCTCGATCCAGCCATAAGATGTTTCTGGCTTTTCGGGTTCGATCCCGAGCAGAACGATCGATGACGAATCAGTATTCACAACGTCGAAGGCCGACGCTACGTACGACAAAAAAGCGTGGTCGTTTGAAAAGTAATGATCCGAGGGAAAGAACGCCACGGTCGCGGCCGGGTTTGTTTTAGCGATGCGAAGCAAAGAATACAGAATAGCCGGTGCTGTACCGCGTGCTTCAGGCTGGATGACCTTAAGCCGGTCGGGCACCTCGTCTAGCGACGCATTATAAAACCGCTCGTGCTTTTTTGTGAGGCTAAAGAATGTATTTTCGGCTGGCACCTCGCGAACAATTCTAAGCCGGGTCTTGTCCAGCAGGCTTTCATCATCCATGATCGGACAAAACTGTTTTGGGCGATCGTCGCCAGCGATCATTTTTGTGATCGACCTCAATCTCGTTCCGTCTCCGCCGGCCAGGATGACGGCGTAGCGGTTCTGCTTTGCTCGACTGCACTCGCCGATGAATTTAACCTTTCTGCTGATGTTCATAATCTCCTTACCTTGAGCATTAGTTCCAATAACTTAAGGCACTGATCGGGGCGGAATATTCCAGCCAACTTGCACCCGTTGGTTCCGAAACGCTGTGCATGGCCACTTCAGTCATTAGCATTCCCTATTCCCCGCTCTGCTGCAGGAGTTTTGCCACCAGGCCTGTCCATCCCGTCTGGTGGCTTGCACCGACGCCGGAGCCGTTGTCGCCGTGAAAATATTCGTAGAACAATACATGATCGCGAAAGTGCGGATCGTTCTGCATTTTCGTATTTTCGCCATAAACCGGACGAGTCCCATCATCATTCCGGAGAAAGATATGCGACAAACGCCTCGATAGTTCTTGGGACACTTCCCACAGATTCATCATGTGTCCGGAACCGGTGGGACACTCGATCGTAAAGTCATCGCCATAGTAGTGATGAAACTTCTGCAGCGATTCGATGAGCAGGTAATTTACCGGAAACCAGATAGGCCCACGCCAGTTGGAATTTCCGCCAAATAAGCCGTTTGTCGATTCGCCCGGTTCATAATCTACTCGATGCTCATCGCCGTTTACTTTCAATATGTATGGATTGTCCTTGTGATAGCGTGAAACTGCCCGGATTCCAAATGGTGAAAGAAATTCGCTCTCGTCGAGCATCACCTTCAGGACTTTTTCCAATCGCTCGCGATAGGCAACCGCCAGCAAGCGGCGTTCGCCCATACCGGGTGTCCGCATGCACGAGACGTTTTCTGTTAAATCTGGCCGGTTTTCGATGAACCAGTTCAGCCGACGCTTAAATGCCGGCAGCCGGTCTAACACCTCCGGTTCGATCGAACCGACCGCGAACAACGGTATAAGCCCAACCATGGAACGCACCCGCATCGGTTCGCTTCCCTGACCGTGCAGATGGAGTACGTCATAGTAGAAGCCATCCTCTTCGTCCCAAAGCGAGATCCCGTCTTTGCCAAGGTTGTTCATAGCATTGGCTATGAAAATGAAGTGCTCCCAGAACTTGCTTGCAACGTCCTCGTAGGTATCGTCTTCGGCTGCGAGTTCGAGTGCGATCGCGAGCATGTTCAGACAATACATCGCCATCCAGCTCGTGCCATCGGACTGAGCGATTCGTCCTCCGGTCGGTAGCGGCCGGGAACGATCAAAAACGCCGATATTATCGAGTCCAAGAAATCCGCCCTCAAACACATTCATTCCCTCGGCGTCTTTTCGGTTCACCCACCACGTAAAATTGAGCATCAGCTTTTGAAAGATGCGCGCCAGGAACTTGCGATCACCGATGCCGTCCCGGTTCTTTTTCTCGATCTGATAAACGCGCAGAGCAGCCCAGGCATGCACCGGTGGATTTACATCACCGTAAGCCCATTCGTATGCGGGTATCTGGCCGTTTGGATGCATGTACCATTCGCGGAGCATCAATGTAAGTTGTTCCTTTGCAAACTCCGGATCGACGATCGCAAGTGGGATACAGTGGAACGCCAGATCCCAAGCCGCGTACCACGGATATTCCCATTTGTCAGGCATCGAGATGATGTCTGAGTTGTGAAGATGCGACCAGTCAGTGTTTCGCCCTTCGCTACGTGAGTCAGGCGGCTTTGGCATTGCCGGATCCCCTTCAAGCCACTCACGAACAACGTAGTGATAAAACTGTTTGGACCAGAGCATTCCGGCAAATGCCTGCCGTTGAACGCTTCGAGCGTCTTCCGAAAGTCCGGCTGGAGCAATGTCGTTAAAGAACTCGTCTGCTTCGCTGATGCGTTTTTCGAATATCGCGTCGAAATCACCGAAAGGATTGGAAGTACGTTTTCCGCTCTTAGCGGCACGTCTTTCGAACTGCTGGTCAGTCAAACGCATTCGTAGAGTTACCTCGGAACGAGCAGGAATAACAATTTTGTAGTTCGCTGAGGCTTTTGTTCCCGTTTTGTCCGGATTGACCGCCTCGATTTTGCCGTTTACGACGTAGTCGTTAATTCCGTCCTTAACAAAAGGCGATGGGTTGGCGGTACCGAAAAGTCGTTCGTTGTTGGTTTCGTTATCCGTGAACAGGAGCTCAGGTGATCCGTCGAAGAACAGCGATTTTGCGGCAAGACTGTCACATTCGATCCCGATTACGTTCGAATCGATCGCTCTCAATTCACCTGTGGCCTTTCTTCCCTTCCATGCCCAATCATTCCGTAGCCAGACAGTTGGCAGCACATTGAGCGGAGCGTCATCATTGCCACGATTCGCAACGGTTACCTTGATCAAAATGTCATCGACATCGGCTTTCGCATATTCGACAAACACATCAAAATATTTATCGTCATCGAAAATTCCGGTATCCATCAATTCGAATTCGCCTTCTAACTTGCTTTTGTTCCGGTTCGTGTCGATGAGTTGGCCGTAAGGGAATTCACCCTGTGGGTACTTGTACAGATATTTCATGTACGAGTGCGTCGGCGTCGAGTCGAGATAGTAGTACAACTCCTTCACGTCCTCGCCATGATTGCCTTCGCTACCGGTCAGTCCGAAAAGCCTTTCCTTAAGAATTGGATCCCTTTCGTTCCAAAGAGCCACAGAAAAACAGACATTCTGTTGTCGATTGGAAATTCCTGCAATGCCGTCCTCGTTCCACCTGTAGGCGCGAGATCGTGCGTGGTCATGCGGAAAATAATCCCAAGCGGAACCGTCCTCGGAATAGTCTTCTCTTACAGTGCCCCACGCCCGCTCGCTTAGATACGGCCCCCAGCGTTTCCAGTGTTTGGTCCTTGAGTTTGATTCGTAAAGGCGTTTTTCTTCAGTGTTCATCGATTCGTTTTTCCTCGGTTTCTTCATCCCGATACTGCTTATCTGTATTCCGACATAAAGATGGCGACGGTACTTCCAGCCCGTCGCCTTTGCTGTGTTCAGTCCATAGAAAACTAGCCCTTGTGCTCAGGTTTCTTTGTTTTGAACTCTTTCCAATTTCCTGTAGCTTTCTTGATGTTGTCGGATTGTTCTTTTTCCCAGATCTCTTTTACCTCCGGGCTGTAATTTAGGAATAGTTTTCCTTCGACGATCTTCCACGCATGGGGGTCTGCGTCGGCGGTGTAGCCATTCGAGACCGCGTAAGAACAGTACCCGCCATATTGGGGGGCGTAAGATTCGGGATTCTGCTTGAATTTTTCCAGGTTTTCCGCATTGGCAAAGAGCCACTTGGCTCCATTCCACGCATATTCGTAAGTCCTGTTGCCCTCTACCGCAGTATCGACCGCAAAGTATGCGACGGCATCGAAGCCGTGGAGTGCGATGCCGTCGGCGTTTGTATTAACAGATGCGAAATCGTTCGCCTTTGAACACGCGGCGATCCCAAAAACAATTCCTATAAATAAAGCCAAAAACACAAAGTTTCGATTAGATAATTTCATATATGATTACTCCGTAGATTCTTTACTGTTCTGTTAGCCGTACCGCGTGGCCATCAGGGTCGCGGAACATAGACGCCTTACGGAATCCGAGCGATGGCTTTTCAAACAGGACCTCTCCGCTCGAGATCAGCTCGGGTTTGTAACTTCCGAGAAACTGAGCAATGCCCTGCGACGCGAATGTTGTCTCCCAATGCCAAAGATCACTGCTCCGTGTATCGCGCGGGAAAAGACGGCCGTTGGTCGGCGCAATATATTCAAGAAACTCGACGGCCATTCCGGCATCACGCGTTTGAAGCCCGGTGATATGCAGCCGCGCACCGAAGACATTGTTCAGATGTTCCTGTTCCGTCCCGTAGTTTACGCTTGTGCCGGCGACCTTGAGACCAAGCAAGTCACGATAGAATTTGAGACTCTGATCTGTATCACCGACAACGATCGCGGTGTGGTCGATGCCCAGAAACACCTTACCGCTAGTGCCCAGGTCGTTCCATTTCTTCGCTCCTTTGTCTGGTGGAAATGAAAGGATTTCCAGAACATGATTGTCAAAGTCCTTAAAATAAAATGCTCGTATTCCCGCCGCCGCCGTGATGTATGACGGAAGGGTCTGCGGACCGGTAGAAGCATGCCGCACTTTGTTGGCGCGCAGATGTGCGTATGCCTTGTCCATATCGGACACAATTATTGCGATATGCTGAAACCACCGGTCGTTGCTCCGGGAATCGACCGGGATCGCCCTGCCCTGAGGTGTGAAATACTCCGTCAGTTCCAGCCCTTCGCCTCCGAGTTTTAGTCGAACAATGCGAACGCGTGCACCAAAAACACCGGAAAGATGTTCGAACTCCGGTCCGAAGGTTTCGACATCCGATACCTTTTCGAAGGGCAAAACCTTCGTGTAGAAATCGAGTGCCTTGTCCATATCCGAAACCGTGAAGCCGACCGTTTCAACTCGTGTCGCAACCTGGCCTTGCGCATTAGCAATAAAGGCAAGAAATACCAGGATGCCCAAGATCAGCCAACCAAACGGAAACGCTTCGGTATGGTGAATTCTTATGCTTCTCATTAGTTGACCCTCGTTAAAATATGCCGTCCGACTCGCAGGGCGTTCGCCATGATCGTGAGCGCCGGGTTTACGGCGGAACTGGATGGAAAGAAACTGCCGTCAACGACGTAGAGATTGTCCAGGTCGTGCGCCTTGCAGTTTCGATCCAGAACGGAGGTTCTTGGATCGTCGCCGAAGCGAAGCGTTCCGTTTTGGTGTGCAACACCGGCAAGCGGTATCTGCTCCGCTAGATAAAGGTTGCGGGCGAATAGGCCCTGGTGGCATTCGCCGCCGTGAATGTCGCACTTACGTTGATTGTTCATCAATTCCTTCAACTTGCCTTGTAATCGTTTGTGCGATTCAAGATTGTTCGGTTTATAGTCGAGTACAATGTCGCCGTCCTTGTTTAGGGTCACCCGGTTCTCAGGACGCGGTAGATCTTCGGTCGTCAACCAGAAATCGAGAGAATGCTTTGCCATTTGGTCCAACGCAAATCCCGGTGCGATCGCTGGAGCCCCGGCCGATAGCGTCACTCCATCGAGTTTGCCGACAAACGAAATATGGCCCATCGGGTATGGAAAATCATCTGACCCGAAATAGAAGTCATTTACACCAAGTGTCTTCTGAAAGACAGTGGGATTCGGGCATTTTGAAACTGCAAGCAAAACGGAATTGACGTGGCCCATATAGTTTCGACCAACCTGGTCAGAGCTGTTGGCAAGGCCGTTAGGGTGCTGGTCATTTGCTGACCGCAGCAGCAACGCCGCTGAATTGATGGCTCCCGCAGAAACGACTATAAGGTCAGCGGCGTATCGTGCGATCTCACCCTCGCGTTCGACGATAACTGCCGAGATCCTCCGTCCGGTCGGATCAGTATCAAGTCTTTTTACAAGAGAATTTACCAGGAGCGTTACGTTCGGAAAATTCAATGCCGGCTCGATGCCGCATGTGTGCGCATCCGACTTTGCATTCAGGAGACACGGAAAGCCGTCGCAAGTAGCACATCGAACGCAAGCACTGGTTCGGTCATTCTCCTTCAGCTGAACTCCAAGCGGAACATGGAACGGCTTGACGCCCATTGCCGCAAAGTCCTCGGCAAGATGTTCGATCCTGGGTTCGTGGCTGACGGCGGGGTGAGGAAATTCCGTACTTCTCCACGGCTCCGTCGGGTCCTCACCTTGTTTCCCGTGCACAAAGTAAAGCTGCTCCGCCTGTGTGTAGAAGGGCTCAAGCTCGTCATAAGTGATCGGCCAGGCCGGCGACACTCCGTCATAGTGCTTCAGCTCGCCGAAATCTTCTTTGCGCATCCGGAAAAGTGCAGAACCATAAAACTTTGTATTGCCGCCGACGTTATAGTTGGTATGCGGATGAAGAGCTTTGCCGTCGCGGGCGTACCAAACTTCTTTGGTGTTGTATTTCCCCTCGACGTTAACGGCACGCGAGTTCCAGTTGTCAGGCTCTCGCTTAACAAAGTCGCCGCGTTCAAGGATCAGTATCTTCTTTCCGGAAGGCGCAAGCTTTCGCGCCAGCGTTCCACCGCCGGCACCGGTGCCGATAATGATCACGTCGTAGTGCCCATTGGTCATAAGTTCAATTCTCCATCTCAAAATTGCAGTTAAAGATGCATCGAGCCTTGCCGAAATGGTTTAGCTTCGCGCACAACACGTTCTTGATTCCCCGCGTGCGTACAAACAATTCCGCGGCAGTTAGCATCGCAATGGGCGGGGCCAGAAGGTAGATCCAGATGGATGTCCAGTTGCCCGAAACGGCGGCCGAAGCGATCGTTCGCGCAGGGTTCATGCTCATTCCCGAGATCGGCGATTCGACCGCGATAAAGAGAGCCACGAGTGTTCCTGCAAAAAACGGCGTATATCGTGAAAACCGCCGCGAGTTACCGGCAAAAAGGATCATCGTCATCATCAAAAATGAGATGGTGACTTCCGCAACGAAGGCGATCGCAGCACCTTGATTGCCGGGAACCGTGACGACGAAGTTCACCGAGCAGTCGGCGAGCAGGCCTTTCAAGAAAAGATATGCGATCAACATACCGGCAATGCCGCCGAAAGTTTGAAATAGAATGTAGAAAAATGCGTCTTCTCGGTTGATCTTTCCAAGTCGAAAGAACGTAAGCGTGATCGCCGGATTAGAATGAGCCCCTGAACGTTTACCCCAGGACGAACAAACGATGCCTATAGCGGTAGAGCCCATCGCGAGCCCCATCAAGACCGTTCGAACCCCAATGTCAATTGCGGCAACGGGAGAAGCCGGATGAAAAAGTGCGACGCCAAAAACACATGCCGAGACCATGAACATACCTAGGCACCACGCTTCGATCGCGTACTCGGGCCAGTGATTTTTGAGTGCATACAACATCTCTTTCCTGCTGAAGAAATCGTTTCCGGTCAAGGTTTTATTCCAGATTGATCAGGCGATCGATAGGATCGAATTAAATCCGCCGAGCCCGTCGTCTTCTTTTAAGCCATGGCTCGGGTCTTCGCTCCACCGGAGTCCATCGATCAGAAATTTATATCGATAGGAGCCAGCCGGATGGCAAGGTATCGATGCGTGCCAGAGGCCATCGCCATTGAGCGTGAACGGAATTGATTCGCGGTTCCAGCCATTGAAATCACCGCATAGCGTGACCTTTTGAGCCGCGTCATCATGAAAGCAGAAGAGGACCCGGTTTCGCTCGATCCGAGGCGGGAAGTAATTACGACGGTCAAAGGAGTGTTCTTCTTTCGAGGCTAGCTCAACGGCCGATCGTGCATTGAGAATCCCAAATCCCTGCCGAATCGTTGGATGCCCGCCCAGACGGCGCGCCGTTGTGATCAAAAGATCCTTCACCATCATAGGTGTCAGGCTGGGATTTGCCTGAAGCATCAGAGCAGCGACCGAAGCAGTTATGGGTGCAGCAAAGGAGGTTCCATCGACGTGCTGATAGTGAGTGGCAACCACCTTTCGATTCTTAAGTTCGCCTTCTATCCGTCTCCTGGCGGCTTCGCTTGGAAGTCCGAGGATTGCCGAGGCCAATCCCGCATCTGTCCAGAACCGTTCGAGCTTATTACGAAACGAATACTCGGGTGTTGTTAACAAGATCGAAAGCGTTTCGGCAATACGGTGATCATCCGTTCGGGGCAAGATCGGAGCGGCAATATGCATCGCAGGAGCGATGATCTCAGGCTTAACATGGCCGTCGGCTGTGGCTCCGAAGCTCGAATGATACAAGTCGAATTCAGATTCATTGAACTGGTTTTGATCGGTGTAACCACCGACCGTGATCGCCGACGGAGAGCTCGAGGGCGGGGTCGAAGGTGTCGAATCGGAATTACCGGCTGCAACTGTCACGACCACACCTGAGTCGACTAGTTCCTCCACAAGCTGGTTGATGCTGCTTTCTGCAAGTCCATTGTCGGAATCTCCGCCTAAAGAAATATTCAATATCCGGATGCCGTATCGCGCGCGATTCTCGATCACCCAGCGAAGGCCCTTCTCTATCGAAGCATCATCTATCCGTCCGCGATCTGAGACCTTTACTAGAACAAGTTGAGATTCGTGAGCTAAACCGCGATATATCCCATCGCAGAGCCGGCCGTCCCCGGCACACGAAACCACAGTTTGCGTACCGTGCCAATGATGGCCAAGCGGTTCAACGATCTCTGTAAGCGAATTTTCTTCGCCATGAATGTCGTGAAAGGCTGTTACGCGATCGACAACATCCGGATGAGGATAAAATCCGGAGTCGAGAAATGCGATGGTTACGCCGCGGCCCGTAAAGGTTGGATCTGCATTCAGCTTCTCCGACGTTGGAATAACCGCATGCCGGTGTTGGGAATGTAGGTGATCGTGATTGTCTGATTTCGAAGTTAATAGCATAGAGGTTAACCGCGTCAAGATAACGCGTCCTATCGCTTATTCACTTCGATATGGGGATTATTCCAGGAATCTACGAGGCGGATTTCGCCGAATTTAGCGCATTTTTGATCCGGTCCCGAGCAGAATCGCTCAGTGAAATATGCTGTGCTTCATCAAGACGTTCATCGCTATGACCCAATGCAGTTCGGATGAATTTCAATTGCTTTAGAAAATTGACGCACGGATCGCACGACAAAAGATGGATCTTCACCAACAGCCATTCTCGCCATGACAATTTACTGTCCATTGACGCGGTGATGATCTTCACCATTTCTTTGCAGGCCGGCAGTCTGCGCCAGACAAAGAGATTGAACTTGGTATGTTTTACTTTAGCTTCCTTCATTCCAAAACTAGATCGGATGCTTGAACCATTTTATTTCAATACAGCGCCTGAGCTGCATACGGGCCCTATGCATGATAACCCAAAAATTATTTGCGGACAGGTTGAGTGACGCACAGATCTCATCGCTGGACATTCCGTCAATTTCCCGCAACGCGAAAACGCTGGCGACCTTTTCCGGCAGGGCCGAAAGGCAGCGGTTCATTACTTGCCAAAACTCGCCGTTTTCCATCACCTGATCCGGCGACTGGTCCGGATCGACCGGGCGAAGAGCGATGACCCAATGACCATCCCATTTATCAGGGCGCGAAAAGAATCCGTCAAGGTCCGAAAGATCAGTGTCTTCGTCCGTCAACTGTACCTGCTTGCTGTTCTTACGATAATGATCGATTATCTTGTGCTTCAAAATGCCGACCAACCAGGTTCGTTCGGTCGAGTCGCCGCCAAATCTGTCGATCGACTGGATGGCCGACAGCAGTGTCTCTTGGACGAGGTCTTCAGCCGTGGCTTCATCGCGGGTCCGTACGAACGCAAACCGAAAAAGAGTATCGCCGTGATCGTCAACCCATCTTGACGGGTCGATATTCGGACGCGCACTTGCGGCTTGGACGTCTACCTCCTCGGCTTCCATCTTTGTATTTTGGATCGCTAGGCTCACGGCTTCCAGATGCATAATATCATCTGCGGATCAAGTTACGGATCGAATCGACAAGGTGTTGCGGCGCAGCTTCGCGGCAGACGGCTCGCTGCATAACCCGTTTCAAACGAATCTCATCACGAACTTCCGTTAAAATCTTTTCCGGAGTTCGGGCATACGATTCCACGTCGATCATCCAGCCTTTTGAAACTCCGAGGCATATTCCAGACCGACCGTTCGCGTATTTTGTAATCATCTATTCTCCTCATTGCCGCACTTCGACCATTTTCACTCTATCTATTGTTCCAGCCAGATGTTTTATTCCAGAGATTTTCGTAGGAATAATCCACGTCAGGATCGCAATTGTATTTGAGCACTAAGGCGTGCGCAAAAATGCGATCATGAAAACTAAAACCAAGGTAATTATTCTCGGAAGCGGCTTCGGCGGCCTCTACACGGCTCTTGACCTCGATAAGACGATCGCTCGCGACAGCGATATTGAGATCACGCTTGTAAATCGTGAAAACTTCTTCCTTTTCACGCCGATGCTTCACGAAGTGGCGGCGAGTGATCTGGACATTACGCACATTGTAAGCCCGGTCAGAAAGCTCTTGAAACGAGTCAAGATCTTTAACGGCAGCGTCGAGAGCATCGATCTCGATTCAAAGCTCGTTCACGTCTCGCACGGAAAAGAACATCATCACCACGCGTTGGACTACGATCACCTTGTTCTCTCCCTAGGCTCGATAACTAACTTTTATGGAAATAAAGGCCTTGAGGACAACGCCTTGACGATGAAATCGCTCGGCGATGCAATCTATCTTAGAAACCATATGATCTCTAACCTGGAGGAAGCAGATTTCGAATGCTGCCCAAAGATCAGGGAGCCGCTGATCAATTACGTCGTTGCCGGAGGTGGTTTTGCGGGAGTTGAAACGATCGCCGGGATAAACGATTTCCTTCGAGAGGCTTTGAAATTCTATCCGAACCTCACGGAAGACATGTTGCGTATTGTCCTCGTGCATGCGGGCGACACGATCCTTCCGGAACTTAGCGAAAAGCTCGGAAAGTATTCGCAACAGAGACTAGCGGCCCGCGATGTGGAAATACACTTGAACACGAAAGTCTTCGAAGTTGACGGCAACTTAGTGACACTCAGCGATGGTACTGAGATCGTGACGAACACGTTGATCTGGACGGCCGGCACTGCGCCAAATCCTCTGCTCGAAGCTCTTCCATGCGATAAGGATCGCGGCAAAATATGTGCGAACGAGTACATGGAGGTTGCTGGATACGAAGGCGTTTGGGCGGTCGGCGATAGCGCGGCGATCGTTGATCCAAAGACCGGCCGCTTGTATCCTCCGACTGCTCAGCACGCGATCCGGCAGGGCAAGGTGCTTGCACACAATATCCGGGTGTCAATTCGCGGCGGAGAAATGAAGCCTTTCGTATTTGAAACGATCGGTCAACTCGCCGCCCTAGGCCACAGGACAGGTGTTGCGCAGATTATGGGGATAAATTTTTCCGGCTTTATAGCTTGGTGGTTGTGGAGAACTATCTACCTGATGAAGTTGCCGCGTTTTGAAAAGAAGCTGCGCGTCGCTCTCGACTGGACCCTCGACCTGATCTTCTCAAAGGATCCTGTGCAGTTTCTCACTCTTCGTGCCCCAACCGTTTCAAACGAAGAGGTTCCAACACCGGTGCGAAGCTACACCGCTACAGCCAGATAGATTACTTATCGAAAACAATCAACGGGATGGAACGAAAGCGTTTCATCCCATTTTTACTGCTCCAAAAAAAACTCTTGAAAAACTTGTAAGGATTCTCGCACTCAAACGACAAATGGTTGTGAGCAGCAATTTTTCGATAACTTTTAGGAGCAATGATATGACCGAGATCACACCAGAACTTTTCGAAGCAGAAGCAATGCAGCATATCAACGATATTTATCGCACTGCAAAGCGTCTTACAAGGAGCGAGGTCGAAGCCGATGACCTTGTACAGGAGACATATATGCAGGCGTGGAAATCGTTCGGCCGATATGAACTTGGAACCAACTGTCGTGCATGGCTTTACAAAATCCTCTTTAACAAGTACGACCATCATCGCCGTAAGCAACAAACGCAGTCTAAGTATTTCCAGGAAGCCGACGACCTCTTATTCGAATTCTCGGCTGCGGCACCAGCGATCCCCGAGTATCTTACGGATAGTGAAGTTATCGCCGCTCTCGATAAGCTGCCGGTGCATTACCGGTCCGTCGCTTTGCTGGCCGACGTCCAGGAATTCGATTACAAGGAAGTCGCCCAGATCCTGGACATACCTATCGGTACAGTCATGTCGAGGCTCAACAGGGCCAGAACCCAATTAAAGAAATCTCTTGCAGGAGTCGCCCGTCAATACGGCATCAAATCCGCAAACCTCGCAGCAGCCGCATAAATACCACTTCTTCATTCCTCCTTACTCCTCAAAGAGACTTCAAAGCGTTGAGATCCGATGGTCTCGACGCTATTTTTTCGGTGTATCAATTAGCAGTAACGGGAGCTGTGAGTTTAGTCGAGTTGATTTACAATTGTTAAGGTCAAAGTAGTATGAACTCAACGAATCCAATTTTCATTCCTTTAGACTTTCGCGAGGTAGAGCCGAGCGAACAAGCAAGACTAGCTAACGATTTCTTCGGGTTGCTAAACCGCCGCCGTACTGTTCGTGAGTATACTGACCGCGATGTGCCGATCGAGTTGATCGAACGAGCAATAGCGACGGCGGGAACGGCTCCCTCGGGTGCGAACATGCAACCGTGGCGGTTTGTCGTTGTTAAGGATGCGGAAGTTAAACGGAAGATCCGGAACGCCGCGGAAAAGGAAGAATATGAAAGCTATCACGGCCGAATGAGCGAGAAATGGCTGCGGCGCCTGGCCGTGCTCGGCACGGACGAGCACAAGCCGTTTCTAGAGATCGCACCGTATCTTATAGTTGTTTTCCGGATCACGACTGTCGTCGAAGACGGCGAAACCGAACCGACGTATTACTCGCAGGAATCGGTCGGCATCGCAGTCGGAATGCTCCTCGCGGCCCTCCACAACGTCGGCCTCGCCACCTTGACACATACGCCCTCGCCAATGAAGTTCCTACAGGAAATCCTCGGGCGTCCGAAAAACGAAGTGCCCTTTGTCCTGATCCCCGTCGGCTACCCGGCTGACGACGCGAAAGTGCCGGACATAGGGCGGAAGCGACTAGACGAAATCATGGAGGTTGTGTAAGGTGACCTTCGCTGTCGGCCCTCGGTTTAGCCTGTCAGGTCGGGGCCGCTGACGTTTGCCGTGAAGCTTCCGCCATCTCACGTCAATGCCGAAATGCCCGCGAGCGTTGCGGGCTCGACCGGCACTTCGGCGATCTTTGAGATTAGTCGATCTTCATCTGACCTTCGGGCGAACTCCCTCGATACTCAATCGCATGCGATAGAGTCCGGTACGCGCGGCAAGGTAAAGCGTTTTCGCGTCGTCGTCGCCCCAGGCCATGTTGTGAACATGCTGCGGAGCTACGATAGTTCCCAAATGCTTTCCCCCGGGCGAAACGATGTGTAATCCGCCCGGAGCCGAAACGTAGACGTTGCCTTCAAGATCAACTTTCACACCGTCGATAGCGTCTTCACCTTTGATTGATGTGAAATCGAAGAAAACCTTGCCGTTCTTCACGGTACCGTCAGCTTGCAGCTCATATCGATAAACGACTTTCCGGCTGTCGGCCCAATTTCCGATGTAGAGATATTTTTCATCGGGCGAAAGAGCTATTCCGTTTGGTCCCGCGAACTCGGTTGTCAGCAACTGGAGCTTTCCTTTATGGAGCGAGTAAACTCCGGTATGCGGCAACTCCTTTCGCTTATCATTCCCGAACTTTGGCAATCCGAAGTTTGGATCCGTAAAGAAGAGGGTACCGTCCGAACGATACACAAGATCATTCGGTGAGTTGAACCGCTTGCCCTCAAAGCGATCGGCTAGAACCGTCTCATTCCCATCCTTTTCAAGGCGAACCACTCGCCGGTTACCATGCTGATTAAACACAATATTACCCTGCGGATCGAGGCTGATCCCGTTCGAGCCCGGCTGCCGATATTCGCCGATGTCCGCACCCGAATAACCACTCTTCGTTTTAAATACGCTCAGCTTTCCGTCCTTCGAATATTTGTAGATCGTGTTCGCGTTTGGATCGCTGAAAAGTAATCCGTCGGCCGTCCACACTGGACCCTCGGTAAATTGAAAACCTTCGGCAAGTTTGAAGATCTTCGGATTTGGTCCGACGATTTTGTCCATTCCTTGATCGTGTCGAATTACCTCTACGTTCACTTCGCTAGGCGTGATGGCGATCGGTCCGCCTGCACCTTTGTAGAAATCAAGCTTCGCCTCGCGAACCCATATGAAGTTTGTCGGCGGATTTGAGATCGGCCCGTTGATGCCGAAAACGGCCAATTGTATCTTCTGGCCCGGCTTAACGTCCCGACCAATTACAAGGCGATTGGCGGCGTTCCATCCGGCGACAACGCTGCCCCCTTTTTGGCCCAAATAACGGGCCAGTTCCCCGTTCACCCAGATCTCTGCGTAGTCATCTAGTGCCGTCTGAAACACGACGGTCGATCCCGCAGTCGAAAAATCATTCACCGATTCCGGTATTGTCAGATTGATCCGGTACCAATTAAACGAAAGCCGGCCGTTGCCGCGCCGCTTTTGGAGATCAACGGCAGGAATTATTTCCCATTGTGAATCATCGAACTCAGATACACCTGCCTTAGGCGTGTAATCATGAGTTTTCACTGCCGGCCCGGACGGCTGATTATCCGTTCCAGCCGAATTGAAGTTCGCCTCGACAATCTTGATGTCGCTGTATTTCCATTGGCCCGCAACGAGCCTAACGCCTTCGGCAGACGCGAGATCGATCGTTGCCTCGGGTTTACCATTAGGCACTTCCTGTGCGAATAAATTAAATGAAAAAAGTAACGTAAATACGATGACGCTGATTAAATTATTCATGATGTTACTCCGAGAACAGGATTCACCACAGAGACACAGAGGAGATCGAGCAAGAAGGATGAGTGCCTTGTTTCACAAACGATCTTTCCGATGTACTTTATTAGTCTGTGCTCTCTGTGTCTCTGTGGTGAATTCCTATCTGACTTTGACGACGAAATACAAAAATGTGCCGTCAACCTGCTTGAACCAATGCGGGGTTCCCTTTGGAACGATCAGCACATCTCCCTTCTTCAAGGTTCGTGTTTCGCCACCCTCGATCGAAGTACCTCGGTGCTCACCAGCCTCGATCGTCTTCGGATCGAGTGACTTCCCACCTGTGACCACCGTTGCAACCCCTTCGAGAACATAGATGATGTCCGTGTCTAGGTCGTGAACCTCAGACAATCCGGGCTTCTCTCGACGTGACGCGTGAAGCATATAATTCTCACCGTTGGTTCCGCCGCTTAGGACCGCACCTTTCGCGAACGCATCCGCAACGCTTTTGCTATCGAAAAACGTCACTGCGGTCGTCTTTTCGCCGCCGAGCATCGCCGCCCCGGCGATCGCCAGTTCTTCATCCTGCTGTGCCGACGCGGCCCCGGAAACGCCGACCCCGCCGATGATCTGTCCGTCAACCGTTATCGGGACTCCGCCCTGCAGCGGCGTGAAATCCGGCAAAGCGACCATCGAAGTTCGTCCGTTCTTTATGATGTCCTCAAACACCTTCGTCGGCCGTTTGAACATTACCGCTGTCTTGGCTTTGCCGACGGAGATGTTTGCTCCGGCGGTGAACGTGCCATCGATTCGTTCGAGGGCGACAAGGTTGCCGCCGTCATCAACCACCGCGATAACACCGCCAGGGGCATTGTTAGCTTTGGCAAATTTCTTCGCACCGCTGATCACAGCTCTTGCACCTTCCAGCGTGATCGATTTCTTATCGAATGTCTGAGCTTCGGAAACCGCCGAAACCGCTAGTATGCAAGCAAAGATAAACGTTATTTTTCCGAGTAGATTTTTCATATTGCTATTATTCGATCTGGTCCGGCTCGGGTGTTCCCCGAACCGGATCTATGATTACTGCCGCTGGATCAGCTTCCCGACTTGACCTGAAATTGGGGTGACGATACCTGCGTAATTGAGGCAGAATCGCCGGAGGTAATGGTCACGCGAAGAACGTTCTTCGTTTCCGGGTAACTGAACCCGTCTTTAACCAATCCGACCACACCATTCTCGGCCTTGCCTGTGTTGGCCATCTTCTGCCGCGGTGCTTGCTCGTCACCCACGCCGGGTGCTTGATTGATCTCGGTTCCCGCATCCCAGAGTAAAAGACTCGATGTGATGTCCCCGCTAAGCGGGTTGCCGGCCTTGTCAAAGAGATCAATTGCCGATTTCGGCGCATAGAAAAGATCGTTTGATTGGCCAAACATCGCGATCAGGTTCAACTTCATGCCTTCTTCGGCACTAAAGGAAAACTCGTACGATCCCCCGGGAAGTAGCGGCCCGGGTTTTTCGGCGCCAGCGGGAGTATTGAATACTCCCATGTAAATTCCGCCTACCTTGGTCAGGAGCTTCTTAAAGAGCGATTCCGGATTTCCGTCCTCGGCCTGAAGTTCAAGAGCCATAGCGGCTTTTTTACCTTCGTCAAAGAAGTACTGCTTCTTGTGATTAACGATGAAAAGGCCCGGCGATAGCGCGAACGGATATTTTGTCCCGTCAGCCGACTCAAGCTCAGACGCTGCGACGTTCTCTATACGGACCTTAAAGGTCGCTCGCTTTCTCTTTGTTCCAACAAAAGCGAAAGCGCTCGTGCTGAAAAGTATGGTCGCGACGGCCGCGACGCTGAGTAGTGATTTTAATTTCAACATATAAAAGGTCTCTCCGAGTATCGAATTTGACATACCCCCGCCGAGATCAGCGCCGACGAGTTTCAGCGTCATAAATCCCGGCATTCGAGCACCCTATTCCCGAAAACTTTTGGGGAATATTCACGTGGCTAAGCGGAATCTTTCGTGTGAGATTAGCAATATTTGAATCGACCCTATGAAGTTAGAACGGAACGCAAACCATGCTGGGGAGCAAGCGAAAATCGAACCTTTTACAAGCTTGATATCCGAACTCGACCGGGCTGTAAACATGATCGCCCTGGTTGATGACGTTAGTTATAGTCGACGGGCGAATGGGAGCGGCAGCGTGGGTGCGCAGTTCCGCCACAATCTGGATTTCATAAATGCGTTTCTGAAAGGTTTGAAGATCGGCCGGATCGACTACGGGAAGCGTGAACGCGATCTCCGAATTGAAAATGACCGGAGTGCAGCGATCGCACAAATAGAATTTCTAAAAGCCATGATCGAAAAGCTTGAATCGCGATCAATTTTCAACAGTATATCGGTACGGTCTGAGATCGAAAGCAGTCTTTGGTTTCCGTCAAGTGTTTTACGAGAACTTGAATTCGTTCATAGCCACACGGTCCACCACCACGCACTTATCGCGGAAAAGCTTCTTGGTTTGGGAATTCATGTTGAAAAGGATTTTGGCGTCGCCCCTTCAACGCTTCAGTATTGGAAAAAACAAGCCGCCTAAGGAGAAACTATGCCTTCAAAAATAATCGTTGTTAGCTGGGTCTGCCGCATTATCGTGGCGATCATTCTGTTCCAAACTCTTTTCTTCAAATTCACGGGGGCAGAGGAATCGAAATACATATTTTCGACACTTATGGGCCCGGAACTTGAGGCTTACGGCCGAATCGGTTCCGGTGTCGTCGAACTCATCGCTGTTGTCCTCTTGCTTATCCCAGGCACCGCTTGGCTCGGAGCATTGCTCGCTCTCGGCACGATCACCGGGGCCATCATGAGTCATTTGACTATGCTCGGGATCGTTGTGAAGGACGATGGCGGGCTGCTCTTCATACTCGCGATTACGGTATTCGTTCTCAGCGCCGTAACCCTTCTGATTCATCGCCGCGACATTCCCGTACTAGGCAGCGTTTTCAGTAACTCGAATGCTTGAATACATTTATCAAATCGGCCCCGGTCTGGCTGAGGTTTCAGCCGTAGGGCTTATTGCGTTCTTCTTTCTCGCGACGTTTGTCAGTGAAGACGCCGCCTGTATTTTAGCGGGAACCGCCGCGGCAAACGGCCGCATCGGATTTGCCGCGGCGCTCACCGCATGCTTCCTCGGCATCTTTGTGGGCGACCTTTTGCTATACGGAGCGGGGCGTGCTGCCGGAGCAAGCGTATTCGACAATCGCGTTGTTCGAAAGTTAGTTTCTCCGCCCAGTATTCAACGTGCGTCGGAATGGCTCGAAAACAATGCGGGCTCGGCTGTTTTCTTCAGTCGCTTCCTTACGGGACTTCGCCTTCCAACCTATCTCGCCGCGGGGGCGCTTCGAACGGATTTTGTACGATTTGCATTCTGGTTTCTCCTCGCCTCCGCGATCTGGACACCAATCCTTGTAGGCTCCGTAGCATTTGCCCAGACGACGATCTTCTCGCAAAACGCTTTGATGGGGGGCGTTTTGTTGCTTATCGCGGTTCGGTTCGGATTCAAGTTCACTTCATGGAAGTATCGTCGCCATTTCGTTGGCCGGATCAAACGGATCAAAAATTGGGAATTCTGGCCGATCCAGATCTTTTACTTACCGGTTGTGGTTTACGTATTCTTGCTCGCCGTGAAGTTTCGCAGCCTTACCGCATTTGCCGCAGCAAATCCGGCGTTTCCGGCAGGCGGCTTTAGAGGCGAATCGAAGAACGAGATCTATAACGCGCTAAAGAAATCGGGCCGGATGGCCGAGAACCTCCTGGCTCACGCGTTGATTCGACGCGAGGCATCCCTCCCAGAACGTCTCGACGCCGCATTGAAGTTCATGGACCAAAATAAACTTACGTTTCCGTTGGTGGTCAAACCCGATGCCGGCGAGCGAGGTAAAGACGTCCGTATTGTCCAGTCGCTTGACGAAATGACCAAGACTATCGCGTTGAACGAATGTGACTTGATCGTCCAGGAGTTCGCCAGAGGCGAAGAAGTGAGTATTTTCTACCATCGACGTCCTCACGAGCCGCATGGGCAGGTCTTTTCGATCACCGAAAAACAATTTCCGACGGTAGTTGGCAACGGTGTTTCAACGATCGAAGAACTGATTCTGAAAGATCCGCGGGCTGTCGCGTTAGCAAAGAAATATATAGAGCATAATAAGAATCGAATCGATCGAGTTCCGGCCATCGATGAGGTCGTACAGTTGATAGACATCGGCACCCATTCTCGTGGAGCGGTATTTCTGGATGGAGACTGGTTGAAAACCCCAGCGCTCGAATCGAAGATCGATGAGATATGCCGCGGCTTCAATGGTTTCAATTTCGGGCGTTTTGACATCCGTGTGCCCACGCATGCTGACGTGCAGTTGGGAAAGAATCTGAAGATCGTCGAGCTCAACGGCGTCACCAGTGAATCGACCAACATCTACGACCCGCGCTATTCGCTGATCGACGCGTATCGGATTTTGTTCCGTCAATGGGGGCTGGCATTTGAGATCGGAGCAGAAAACTCTAAGCTGGGTGCGAAACAAACCGGCGTGATCGATCTTTTGCGGTTGGGATTCGGGATCGGCAAGAAGCCAGCTACCTGACTTTAAATTGCCCTTCGTCACTTATGTGCGTCATATATATTGCATTTGGACGACATCTGGACCACCCGTTAATCCTGCTCGCAAATCGCGACGAATACTACGCTCGGCCATCCCTGGCCGCTGCTTTCTGGGATGATTTTCCGGAAATATATGCCGGGCGTGATCTGGTCGGTGGTGGAACCTGGTTGGGCGTCAGCCAGAGCGGCCGGATCGCTGCTGTCACGAACTACCGTGATCCGAGCGCTCCCACAGGAATCATTTCGCGTGGACAATTGGTCGCTGATTATCTTAGATCAAACGAAAACCCTCACGAATATCTCGAAAAAGTAACGCAGCCGGGAGCAAACTACTCAGGCTTTAACCTGATCGTTGGTGAGATATCGAGCCGATCTAACCAACTATTCTATTGTTCAAATCGCGGTGAGGGCATCATTGAACTGAGCGAAGGGATCTATGGTTTAAGTAATCACCTCCTGGATACGCCATGGCCCAAAGTGGAAAAAGGGAAAAAGCGACTCGTTAATCTTATGGATTCGGGTAACGCCAACGATGAACGACTCTTCGAAATACTTGACGACGAGACACTTGCGGAAGACGACGAGCTTCCATCCACCGGAATCCCGATAGAAGCAGAAAAAGCCATTTCTGCGGTATTCATTAGAACGCCGTATTACGGAACGCGAGGCTCTACGCTCGTTAAATTCGACAAACGATTCACATGGACATTTGAGGAACGGCTTGCAGGCGAGGGCGAGACATCGACAATTGATGCTAACGAGATTTCGCTCTGAGCCCCTGATTAATCGAAAAATCAAAAACATCTGAACGGAGAGAATGTCCTGAAACGTCCAAAGTCATATTCTCTTGATCGGATTGGGATAGATCGATTTCAGTCGTGATAATTGTCTCAATATCAAATGAAGGCTCAGTAACAAACCTTCCGTCAGGAGCGATGACGCAGCTGCCACCGTTTAGCAATAA
This sequence comes from Acidobacteriota bacterium, assembly GCA_031398645.1. Taxonomy (GTDB): domain Bacteria; phylum Acidobacteriota; class Blastocatellia; order Pyrinomonadales; family Pyrinomonadaceae; genus OLB17. The sequence goes on along the minus strand of JANNNS010000101.1, from coordinate 8,032 downwards.
ATCCGCCTCTTTGCTTCCAGGACCGGAGTGAAGACCTGTGGGCAAGTCCCGCACCCTCAGGATCGAGCCGATCGCTAGAACGAAGCATCGGCCTTCAAAAGCGTACTGGCGGCATGTGATCTGGTGCATCTCATGTACCGTTGGAAAAACCGCGACATGAATTTGCTCCCCTTGATTGTGCATTGCTTGCCGGGCTAAAGGCATGAAATGTTCCCAGCAGATTAGGCCGCCCGATCGAATTCCGCTGGTTTCGACGACCCTTAGCCCATCTCCGTCACCGTTTCCGTGAACAAGCCGTTCCGAGTAGGTGGGAATTAGTTTCCTGTGATGGTTTACAAGCGTTCCGTCATCATTAAAGGTTAGAAGAGCGTTGTAGATCGTTCCGTTTCCGGCTCCTCTGTCTACACGTTCATTCGCCCCAATGACCACCGTAACTTTATTGACCCTTGCCGCTTCCCCTAGAATCTGAGTTTCACGGCCGCCGACAACAAGGCTGTTTCTACGCATCTCTGCGTATGCAAATTTTGTCGGTTCATAGTTCCAAATAGCAGCCTTAGGACTATGATCTAGCCAAGCGGGATATCCAGCCAGCCAACATTCGCCAAAGGCCACGATCTTCGCTCCTCCTGATGCGGCTGATGTGATGAGTTCGACGGCCTTTTCAGTACTGGCAGCTAGATCATTGAAAACAGGGGCCGCCTGAACCAAGCCAACTTTTATCAGACTTTCCATTTAATTTGCCGGTCGTTCAGAACCCCAGCTTACGATGACGGTATAAATAAATAATGCTATGCACAGTCAGAATATTCTAAGGCCTAGAGCGTTTATCCAAACATTCTACGATATTTTGGGCTCAGGTTTCCGACATCGAAGACGACGAAAAAGTCTATAGAACCAAACTCGCGATCCACTGTGGGCGGCCCGCATACTCGGGCACCCAGCCGCAGATACATATCAAACAATGCCGGTAGTTTCACGTCGCCTTCATGATAATTGCTGTCAATATCAACCTGATCACGTTTGGGAACTACCTTTAGCTGTTCGTCAAAATGGCCGTCGCGTTTAAGTTGATGGAAGATCCGTCCACCTTCCGATTCGTCTTGCGTAAAAACCGAGCAACAACCGAAGAAATAGCGCTTTTCCGTGTGCCTAGAGTAAGAAAGCAAGGCTTTCCAAAGAAGGAACAGTACTTTTGTGTTTCGATGTTCGCGGGCGATGCAGGCTCGGCCGATCTCGATCCCGTTTTCCAAGACTTCTTCGGGCAGATCTTCTATGGTGAATTCATTCGCCGAGTAAAAACCTTTTATAGACCGGGCAGTATCAAGGGTGTTGAGTCGGTAGGTCCCAACCGTTTTGCCTGTCGTTCGATCGAGAACAATGAGATGTTTGCATTTGAAATCATAGGCGTCGAACTCCAGCTGAGAATTGACCGACGTTCTGTTTGCATTCGATCCCATCTCGACGTTGAAAACCTGATGCCGGAGTCTCAAAGCCGCGGCAACTTCAGGCGGGTTTTCCGCAATTCGCAGTTCATACCTGCCCTCAATCGTCGGAGAAAGGCGGGCAGGTTGATGATCGATACGCTCCAATCGATCGATTGTGCGAGTTGCATATGCGGCCATACATTTCATCCGACCTGAATCAGGCTCGGCATTCATGGATTCCGACAGATGCCCGTATTATTCCTGACCTAAGAGAATCGATTTGTCGCTAACGGTGTAATACGACATTTTATGTTGACGAATGGCATGTTCCACCACATGCTTGAGAAATGGAAAATCGGCAGGAAGGGCAAAAGGGATCGCGTGGTGAAAGACCTTTCCATTCACGCGTTTATGCATCCACCAGCGAGCCTTTGCATAAGCCGCCTGGGAAGATGTTATACGCTTGCCGTTGTATCTTTTGAAGACCGACATAACTCCCCCAAAGAGTTCGCAGTGAAAAACCCGAAAACCGGACAGAGTCCTCCATTCGCATCTGCCCCAAAAAAGGGCTTTCGAATTTCTTCGAAAGCCCCATGTTTATTGGTCGGGACGGCGAGATTTGAACTCACGACCTCTCGCACCCTAACCAACCCGAGGGCCAATCATAACCTCTCAAGATCGCTCAGAACGCCTTAGAATCGGGATTCTGACAACCGATGAAGGACTATGCGTCGGCAAAACTGCAACCATCTTGCAACCAACTTACGTAAGTTAGTCCCTGCTAGAAGGTGGACAAAATAGAGCGTGCAGGATCACTAAAATAAGACATTCTGATCGAAAATAAACACAAATTTAGTACCTGGTGTTATGTGACATTTCGGCTCAATAAATTTCACATAAGTTCTTCCGAAGAAAAAGCTCGGGTGAATCATCATTTAGTTTTTCGACTACTCGCCATAGCCAGCTGGGTTGCTGTTTTTGGAGCGCTTTTGTTGGCGGACGGCATGGGCCAACATTTCCAGCACCACTCCTTCTGCGACCGAGTCCGAACAGACTTTCCAATTCTTGCATTCATGATGAAGCCTATACCCGAGCCATACTAGCCGGCTGTTGCGCACATAAAAATCATTCGGAAGCCGGGCGAATTCTAATAATCTTTCGATCGACCCCGGCTGCATTTCGATCATAAAAAAGCGTCCGCCGATTGCGTCTTTTTGGACTACCCCCGAACGATACCAAACGAGAGTAAACGGTTGGAGCGAAAAATCCTTTTTCCGCCGCGCGGTTTTCCACATAACTCCCGCCCAAAAGAAGCTGAAAAAGTCAAAGTTCGTCAGAATATTTCGTAGGCTGATTCGTTGTGTGTGGACAACCTCCGTCAGGGTAGCGGCCGAAACGATCCGTTTTTTCGGTACTTGTCCATAGACGCATCGAAATTCGTTTTTCTTTCAAAATAATGCTCACGAACCCAATCTTCGAAGAATTCTACCTACCTTTAGTTTGTTCAATACAGCGAATGACCTGATTCGCGTAATAGTCACTATAGACGGCATTGGATATTAGATGGCAAGAAGATTGTGTTTGAGACCACGAAATGTGGCGAATCGGCTCCTTACGCTATCGATTCAATTCAACAGGTAAATTTTTTCCAATACAGTATTTTTGGCATTGTCTAAAATCGTGGAATTGAGGACTGAAATCGGATAAGGGAGACAACATGAAATCGTCGGAGAGGAGTGCCCTCGATTTAGGTGGTACGCATGGCAACCCAAATAATCCAAAGTTAAGACAATCGTATTGTGGATCAAAATTGATAACCTCCGAAATAGTTCATGGCCTCCTAAAGGAAGTCGAAACACATTTACGACCCGTTCCGATAGATGCCGAAAACGGTATCGAGTTTTATTTCGTAGTCGCGGTTTGAAACCCTACACAACGAGTCGGCATTGGAGGTCGCGGGGTGGAGACAGGCCCGAGCGGCTACTTTGCTAAGGATGAGGGGGAAATACTTAACTCAACGACGAAGCAGCTAAGTCTTCGATATTAATTGGAAAATCAAGTTCTTACTTATACGAGAAAAATTATGAAGAACATTCGAAAAATCGTTCGAGTTTTATTAGGCATGATTGGTGGATACGCCGTTATTGTAATCGGCACAACTTTGACTTTCGAAGTTCTGCTAGGCGGGATCGGGTATTACAAATCCAGTTCATTGGTTTTGGGCATTGCCAGTATAGGGGCTTTTGTAACCGGCTTTTTAGGCGGTTGTGCTGCTGCACTGATTGGCGGGCGGCCCCATTTTCACTCCGCTGCCGCCGTGTTGTTGCTGCTTATTATGGACACCACTTATGTGATTAGTTCCGGTATCAGCAAAGACCCGGTGTGGTTTGAGCTTATTGGAGGCGGGACGTTGATGTTTGCGGCACTGACTGGCGGATTTTTCCTAGCAAATAGGACTTCAAAAGAAATGCCAGTGGCTGTATGAAATATTCCACCAATATCTAAGTATTTTTTTCGAATCAGCATTTGGGGCAATGTCTAGGACCGCGAAATCGAGAACACAGGATAGAGGTAGAGAACATAAAAAAGATCTTTTGTTTGGCCATCTTTATTTTGCCTTTGTTTATGCGAGAGATATCTTACCGTCACCCATCACCATGCTGACCATACGGCAGGTGCCCGAGCGTATATTGCCGAAGGAAGCACATTGGTGACGACCAAGGGGAATCGCAATTACTTTGAACAAATGGCAAAAAGCCGATTTTCGATTTCACCTGACACTCTCACCATTAACCCACGATCGCTAAAAATGGAATTTGTCGAAAACGACAAAAAAGTTTTTACCGATGGGGTAACAACCGTGGAACTATATGACATTGGTCCAAGCCCCCACGCTGAGGAAATACTCATTGCATATCTACCGAAGGAAAAGACCTTATTTGAAGCTGATCTTTTCGATGAGCCAATGGACGACCGCTTTGTTTCAACCGTGCATCTAGCAAAGTGGATTGACCAGAAAAGTTTAGTGGTTGAGCAGATAGTACCTGTTCACGGGGAATTACAACAATGGGCGATGTTTTAAGAAGCATCGCAGAACGATCAAAGACGCAAAAATAGTGAAAGCATAATCTGCCAAGGGTAGAAATAAGGAAATATGAAAACCAAATACGCATTAATTATCGTCGCTATTCTCTTTAGTTTAGCGGATTCCGCACGAGCACAGGCTCAGGCACCGGCCAGGCCGTCTCCGATCGTCTATTTCAATCCGCACTGGTCGTCCGATGGTAAAAAGATCGTTTTTGAGTCAACAAAGGATGGTAAATCTGCCATTTACACGATCAATTCTGACGGTTCAAATCTTCAGAAATTGACCGACAGCCTGACCACAGACGGACAGCCGCGGTGGTCTCGGGACGGACGGAAGATCGTTTTCTACTCCGAAAGAGACGGGCATTTGCAGTTGTATGTAATGAATGCCGACGGTTCGGACGAACGCAAACTTACGGATGGAAAAGATCTGGACTACCTCCCCGATTTTTCGCCCAAGGGGGATTCGGTCGTTTTTCAATCTCGGAAGGAGCGTCCGGGCATTGCTCACGATATCTACGTGATCCGAACGGACGGATCAAACAGAACCCGCTTGACGGATGAAAAAAACGGTTACACCAGCCCAAAATGGTCGCCGGACGGGAGGAAGATCCTCTTTGAGCGATCCGCGGTGACCAAAAAATACTACCGCGATCTGTCGAGAGAAGAAATGGGGCAAATGAAAAACTCGACCGAGATCTTTGTGATGGATCGCGACGGTTCAAATCTTAAGAACCTCACCAATAACGATGTCGAAGACTCGACACCGCAGTGGTCCATGAGCGGAAAGACGATCTACTTTTTGTCAAAACGCGACGGCTCATCGAGCGTTTATGCGATGAAAGCGGACGGAAGTCGTGTTCGCAAAATCGCCGACGGAAAGATCGTGACAAATCCGTTCATATCTCCCGATGAAAACTGTTTTGCATACACGAAAGAGGTTGACGGCAAATGGGGGCTTTATATTTTTGAGATCAAGAGCGGAAAAGAACGTCTTTTGATTGGCGGGTGATGAGAGCGCAAAGATTTGGGATAATTTTGAAAGTCATTTGAGGAAATACCAATGAAAAAGCTAATCATATTTTTAATTTTATGTTTGTTTGCAGTGAGCAGTTCTGCTCAAAAGCAACCGGCAGAAAAACCAAAAATGAATGTCGCCATTTTGATCTTTGATGGCGTTCAGATCATTGACTACACCGGTCCGTATGAGGTTCTCGGTTCACACGGCAGGCGTAAAGTCTATACCGTTGCTGAAAATTCTGATGCCATTACAACCAATATGGGGATGAAGGTCATTCCAAACTACACCTTCGAAAATCAGCCAAAGCCGGACATCATCGTAATTCCCGGCGGCGGATACAGCAAACCTGATCCTAACGGACAAGGTGTCGCCAAACAGATGGTCAACGAAAAGGTCATTCGCTGGATCCAGGCTAACGCCAAAGAGGCGAAGCATGTGATGTCAGTTTGCAACGGGGCCTTCCTGCTGGCACAAGCCGGCTTGCTCGACGGCCTCGAAGCTACGACATTTCATGGCATGATCAAAGACCTCCCGAATTTTGCCAAAAACGTCAAAGTCTTTTATGACAAGCGCTTTGTGGATAACGGAAAGATCATTACAACCGCCGGACTCTCCTCCGGGATCGATGGATCGCTTCATTTGATCGAGAAAATTGACGGCATAGGCTGGGCGAAACGGATCGCCGCCGCTCTCGAATACAACTGGCAGCCCGAGTTGACCTATGCCAGAGCTTCGCTTGCAGATATGAAGTTTCCGAAAACGATCGACACCCTGCTAACCGATATCGAACCGATAGACATCACCAACGAGAAAACTTTTTACGACAGTAAATGGACAGTTAGAACTCCGCTGTCGGTCGAAGACTTTATGATCAGTCTCAACAAAGCCTGGTCAGCTGCCCCAGGCTGGACAACGACAAAGATCGGCAAATCAGACGGCGTTTGGAAACTTACCGAAAAAGACGGGAAAGTTTGGATCGGCGAGGCACGCGTCGAAAAGATTCCGGATAATAATAACGAGCTGATGATGGTTCTTAAGATTCGGCGCATATGAAGTCCAAGTGCAGGATCTCACTGCTCAGGAACCTTCTGTCGTTATTTCAAAAAGGCAACGTGGTCTATTAATGACCCAGAACTTTATATGGTCCCGCCAAAACAACCCGGCTACAAAACTGACAGACCCGATGCCGCGCACCTCGCTTATGCCGGTTGTAACTGAATCACGGGCGGCTTGATCAAATCATGGCGGAATAACAAAGGCAGTCACACTCGCGATGGCACTCAGCGGTGTTAAATAACGGAGAGAACAATGAAGACTTACACCAAAGCATCGATCTTTTTCCTTCTGAACATTGCAATTCTTTGTATTTCGGCAGGCGGTCAAACAACTCAAAGAGCCTCGACAATCAAATTCGATTCCGAATTAGCTCAAAAACTAGGGGCCGATGAATATGGAATGAAAACTTACGTTTTGGCGGTTTTGAAAACCGGGACAACGAAAATTGGCGACGCAAAAGAAGCCAACAGGCTCCAGAATGAACATCTGAAAAACATCATTCGGCTTTCCGAGGAAGGTAAATTGGTTTTGGTCGGCCCCTTCATTGAGGGCGGTGACTCGCGTGGAATTTTCGTTTTAGATGTCAAAACGATTGATGAAGCAAAGAAATTGGTTGAAACCGATCCGGCTATCAAAGCAGGAATTTTCAAGTTCGAATTGTATCTTTGGTATGCTTCTGCCGCTCTTCCTGAACTTCTAAAGGTCCATATGAAAATTCAAAAGAAAAGTACTATCGAATAATGAGAGCAACTCCATAAATTGGGTGATGTATCGTCCGAAAAAATAATAAGGACAACTATGGATCGAAATAATAAAGTCCGGACCGGATTTGTCTCTGCAGTTTTACTGCTTCTTCTTTTGACAAGTATTTCATTAGGGCAGAATAGTCCGTCCGTTGTCTTAAAAATCAAGATCAAGAAAATAAGTGAAGATATTTATTTGGCTTTTCACCCAGATACTTTGAGGTTATGGGTTGAAGGAAATGTCGTAATTATTATCAATGAACGGGATGTAGTCGTCGTTGATGCGAGCGGGGCTCCGGTGTCGGCACGAAATGTGATTGCCGAAATTCGCAAATTGACTAAAAAACCTGTCAGCTATCTCAACAATACTCACGGTCACGGCAATCATACGATTGGAAATCAAGAATATCGCAAAGCCTTTCCCAATATTGAGACTGTTGCTCACGAAAAAACAGCCGAATACATTGCCGGAAGCGGTTTTAACTACGTGGATGATATTGCCAAAAGTACGGAATCGCGCAAGAGGTTCGGCCAAGACCGAACAAGAGCAGTCGATGTCCGCACAAAATCGCGCATCAGCGATGACGCCTGTTCAAAAGGAGACGTATCGACAGGACTATCATTTTTGTAGGAATCGGATCGATGCATGATTCACTTGTTAAGGAGCCACTGATGGTTGCAAACTGGATGCAGTTTTTTAT
>JANNNS010000062.1:0-2417 GCA_031398645.1 Acidobacteriota bacterium | reverse complement strand
CACATGACGGTTAGGCGGGTGTAGGTGTATCTTGGCACCGGTTAAAGGCGCCATAGTTTTGCATTAAGACGCAAGTTGACCCGATCCAAGGAGACGGCACTGTGAAAACCAAAAGATTTGGGGCCGCGTCTCCCACTACACGGCCCCGATGCTCACTGCTAAGCTTTTGGGGGCTTCGCATCGTGTGAGCAGTTTGATTATACCTCAAAATGTTACTGCACCACCGCAAGGTTGCTGATCGCTTGTTTTCTGTCCATGTTGTGCTTCATACGATAATGCGGCCCCTCCTCCTCGAGACACGGGTCAATGAGAAACGTCATTACTCGTAACCGCCGCAGGTGACCCAGAAGAAGGACTGAACATCGATCAAGTCCACGGGCGCTAGTGGGGCAAGTTTTCCTTTGTATATCTCCGCCATTTGGAGGACGCTCCGATATGTTCGCCAATTCGGTTCGGATCGATAGTTGATTTCAAAGCCCAGAGCGTCTGCCACCTTCTTGATCTGATTGGGTTTTACAAGCACGTGTTGTTGGGGCTTTGCGAGGAAGGGTAAGACGGTTGTTACCGGCCAGGTCGCAACACCGCTCCGCTTCGCTGGAAGTCGGCAAACAGCTTCAGCATACGGATCGAATATCTCCTCAGAAACTCGATCCGCATCGAGCAAATCGGCGAGTGTTGCTAGATATGCCTGGGCAGCATCCTCTTCCTTGAGGGCGTCTTTTAGAGCTAGAAATTCTGTAGTGTATAGAAGGTTGACCTTGGCAATACAAGCTACCACCTCGTTGCCTAATAAACTAACGTTCTCCGCTAACAGCTCGCGGAACTTTCCAATTTGGACCACGTCATGGGATAGCCCGAAACGCGACCAAGTCCGAACACGGATGCATCGGATGCCGCATCATTGTGTCATTCTTGAGCGTGATGCGAACGATCTCGCCTTTCCTGATCAGGATCTTGTCTGACTTTGAAAGCGGCTTGTTGTCCATGCTCCACATATAACGGTTCATGTTTCCAGTAAGATTGAACGTCATTTCACGCAGCGTAGCCGTAGGGGAATAGCCCGTCTTCGCCGGCGAACGGAGCATTGCATAGTTCAGCGTTACCGGCGGCTCAAACGGCCTGTCGGCGATCTTCGATGGATCTGGCGTCATCTCCGGGTACATGACCTCGTTCATGTCCATCTGCTGATAGCTCATCTTCATTTTGTGCTTGCCCATGTCGTTCATCATCTTCATTCCTTCGAAGAGCTTGAGTTTGGGCAGGGTCGGAGCGGAGACTTTCTCGCCGCTGCCCAGAAGGACAGAGGTCGATTTGGTCCGATCTTCAGCGGTTGCGAGCAACTCGTATTTCTTATCCTCTGGGATCGTTACGATCACGTCGAAAGTTTCGGCGACGGCGATGATCATTCGGTCGACCTCGACCGGTTCAACGTCCATTCCATCCGTGGCGACGACCGTTAATTTACCTCCAGCAAACTGCAGCCAAAAATAGGTCGAAGCGGAGCCATTGATCATCCGCAGACGCACGCGGTCACCTGCCTTGAACTGCGGCTGCTCATCCACTTTCCGGCCGTTAGCGAGAAACGCGTCGTAATAGACGTCGGACACATCCATCGCGTTCATCCGCTGCCACTCCTGCCGAAACTTCTGCTTCAACGCCCCAGCCTTAATGGCCTCGCCGTAACTTTGCACGGCGTCTTTCTTGATCGCATACCAATCATTAGCGTTCTTCAGATTTCGAAGAACCTCGTGAGGATGCTCATCGGTCCAATCGCTGAGCAATATTGTGTAACTCGGAAGCGGATCCGGTTCTCTCTTGTTGATGATAAATGCACCGTAGAGGCCCTTTTGCTCTTGGAGATTGCTGTGTGAGTGGTACCAATAGGTACCGTTCTGCCGGATCGGGAAACGGAAAAGGTGTGTACCATTGGGTGCGATCGGTGTCGTTGTCAGATAAGGAACGCCATCTTGTTCATTTGGCAGTAATATCCCGTGCCAGTGGAGCGAGGATTCCTCATCGAGATTATTCTTAACAAATATCTCGGCAATATCGCCTTCTGTAAAGGTCAAAGTCGGCGCTGGAATCTGGCCGTTAATGGCGAGCGCGTGTGCCATTTTGCCGGAATAGTGCACCATCTTGTGGTCGATGGTGAGTTCGTAACGTACGACCCTCTGGGCGTGGGCAATAGTTGTACCCGCCGCAAGGCAGAGTGCCGCGATCAGGATCCTCATAGACGTTCCTCCGTCGGTCCCGCCATCTAGATGGCGGAACGTCGTTACCGGTACATCCGAGGCCTTTGGTACAGAATTCCGCCAAAGGCCTCGAAGGCCGGATTATTAGACAGCCGGAGCGTCTTTCTTTTCTTTAGAGTGATTACAGCACGAGCATCCGCTTTTGCCATCTGCGGAGTGCTCCTT
>JANNNS010000048.1:0-1743 GCA_031398645.1 Acidobacteriota bacterium | reverse complement strand
CACCAGTAGACCGTCTGCCAGGGTGGGAAATCGTTCGGCAGCATCCGCCAGCCGCCACCAGTCCGGGCGAGAGATCGCAGCGCGTCGAGCACCTCGAAGGTCGGTCGTCGGCTTGCGACCACGCTTCGACACCGGCGGTAGAACGGCGCCATGAGACGCCATTCTCATCCGTCAAATCTGTCGGATAGCGCTTCGCGCACTGCTCAAATCCAGCCATCCGGCCACGGCTCGCTAGGGTCCACATCCCAAGCTTGAATCATGCCGAAGCCGACGCCTCAAACCATTCTCACGGTCTCTCAGGACGCTGACATCGACATGAATGATCGCTCCTCACTGCCTGCCATGGCGGCGAACGGCGGCGATCTCAAAAACGCGTTCCTCCAGAAAAGCGAAACGCCTGCAGCTTGTCACCGCCGTATCTGATTCCAGATGCGGGGTCGCGTGTTCCCTCGTCCTTTGTCAGTGCGTAGGCATAGTCGAAGCGGATAGGCCCAAGCGGCGACTGCCATAACAGGCTGACGCCGACAGAGGAACGGAAAACGTTGTTGTCGCGCACACAGGCGACGTTCGACTGATAGGCCGAGTTTGTAGTCACATTGAACTGTCTTGAGGAGGACCCCGCTGGGCAGCTGCCAAAGCTCGGGTTGGTGATCGATTTCGAGCCTCCGTCGTAATTGAACAACGTTCCCGCGTCAGCGAAGATTGCTCCGCGCAAGCCAACATCACGAGGCAAGCCATAAATCGGAAACTGTACCTCGACCGTCCCCCCAAAGTAGCTCGTACCGCCCAAAGCGTTGCCCGTGAGCACGTCTCGTGGGCCGATACCCGTCGATGAGAAGCCGCGGACCAAACTTGACCCCAACGAATAATGGTCGATCATGCGCAAACTTCCGCTCGTCGATTGCACATGCCCTCCCTGGACACGAACGAACCCGACGACATCATCGAACAGTTCTCGATAGTAGCGCGCATCCGCGGACAAGCGGAGAAAATTGGACTCGCCTCCAACGCCGGCATACTCCGGTTTCAGCTCGCCCACGAAACCGTTACGCGGCCTTTGCACGTTATCGAGTGAGTTATAGTTGAGGCTGAGGCCGATCAACGATGTGATGGTCGAACCTCGTGCTTCCTTGACTGCTACCGACGCTTCCCCATTTGTCAGGCAGTTGTTGTTGCCTGTTTCGACATCAGCGCCGCTCGTTCCCGGTGTCGTTCCCGCGATAAAGTTGGTGCAATCATTGTATGGATAATCGGTCGAATTCGGGACCTTGATTTCGGTCGTAAACAAGGAATATCTAGGGGTGATCGAGAATTCTTCCGTCAATGGAAATGTCAGCCGAACTTGCCCGCCCGTAACACGACTCGAATAGTGATTGCTGCTGTAAAGATCGCTGTACTTCGAGAATACGTCGAACCCAGCAGCAACGCGATTTCCTAGGAAATACGGTTCGGTGAAAGAAAAATCAATTCCTTGGGTTCTCTCCCCGAGTGTTCCGGCAATACGTACGAATTGGCCACGGCCTAAAAAATTTGCTTCTGATAGAGATACTTCACCAATAATTCCGTCCGAGGTCGAATATCCACCGGCGATCGAGAATGATCCTGTCGCCTTCTCTTCGACGTGGATGTTGAGGACTACGCGGTCAGGGGTAGAGCCGGGCTCATTGGTCAAACGGACTTTTGTGAAAAAGCCTAGATTGTTAAGGCGCCTTTCCGCACGGTCTATCTGAATTTTGTTGTAGG
>JANNNS010000239.1:0-2042 GCA_031398645.1 Acidobacteriota bacterium | reverse complement strand
CCGACGTCTATGCGCTTGGGACGATCGCTTATCTGATGCTCGGCGGCAAAACACCCTTCTCCGGCGACATGATGCAGCTCGTGATGCAGAAGATAATGCATAAGGCTCCGCCTCTGTCGTCGATCAGGACGGACATTCCGGCAGACGTAGAGCAGGTTATCATGCGGTCGCTTGAGATCGAGCCAAGTCATCGGCAATCGACCGTTGCCGAATGGATCGCCGAGTTGGAAAAGGCCGCCGCCGACATTGACGAAGCGACTCGTTCGGGCGGTACCCGGCTCATAGTTCTAGCTCCGGTTGCGGCTGAGGTCTATGTCGATGATGAGCGGAAGGGCAGCGTCGGAAGTTCGGGCCGCGTTGTTCTGAGCAATATTCCGCCCGGCCAGCACATCCTGCGCGTCGCAAAGGCGGGCGAACGTGATGATGAACGCGTTATCGAGATCCGCGAGGGTGCGAGCGAACAGGTCATACAGGCTCATTTGCGGGCGAAAGCAGATACTGGAAGTCAGCCCTCGCCATCGCAGGGAAGCAGCAGCAGTGGTATCCACTCGAGTGTGATGCCGGGAATCGTCGCCTGCTCGAACTGTAATTCACGTTTTGCAGAGGGGGTAAAATTTTGTGGCCGCTGCGGCAACCGGTCGTTCGTGATGGTGAGTGCAGGAGAATCTCAAAATGCGTTCCCGTGCCCGCGTTGTTCAAATCTCTTGCCCGAACATTCCCGATTTTGCGGCCGGTGCGGCTTAAGTATAGGCCCGACCGCCCCGCTCAACCTCAACCAGCCCGTCGGTTTCGTCACAAATCGTTCCGCCTTTGTTCCACAGCAGGCCGAGCGCATATGTCGCCGCTGTAATGGCTCATACCCACCGCACATCAAATTCTGCGGCCGGTGCGGCTACGTTTTAGATTAGTCGCGTTTCGTGCCTTAAATGCGTATAATGGCTAAGTTTGAGCTTATGCGCCTAGAAGGAAAGCGACGATGAAGATCTGCCCCAGCTGCCGAAAAACCTACACTGACGATGGCCTCAATTTCTGCCTAGAGGATGGCTCTGTCCTAACCTTGGCCAATGATGTCCCGCCGGAAACGGTAATGATGAACAAGCCGCGGTTCACAGATCCGAATCCTGGCGTCGGTGCAAATCAGCCCGGATTCCAATCGTCGTTTGGTGATCAGGGTAAGTATTCGCTTCAACCGAAAAAATCTTCTAAGGCCTGGATTTGGGTCGTGGGAATACTGGGAGTCCTTGTACTGGCCTGTGGAGGCGGGTTTGCGGCCTTTTTCATTTACGTCGCTTCGCTCGACACCGACACGAATAGAGACGCGTCGCCTACACCGCCAAGAGGCTCGGCTACACCGACCCCGACACCGTTCCCGCGGAATGAGGTAAAGAACATTGATCTAGCGGAATGGGTCGAGCCGGCCTCCAGTTTTGGCAATAAGTCTTTCGTTGGCGGCGAATTTTTCATGAGCTCAAAGAAGAAGGGCTATTATTATGTGGTGGCCGCTCCCGAGGAGTATAAGACAGAGTCGGCTAGTACATCTGTCGCCCTGCGAAATGTGGACGGTGCAGATTCTTCGCTTGGATATGGATTAGTTTTTCACAGTAATCCGACACCGCTGCAGAAAGGTTATGCATTTCTGATCGACACAAAAAAAGGGAAGTATAGGATCGTTCGACACGAGCCAGGCAAAGAAGTGGACGTGGTGAACTGGACCAGTTCGACCGCTCTCAAATCAGGCACTGCAGAAAATAAACTTGAAGTTCGCGATACGCCTGAGCGGATAGAGATCTACATAAACGGCGAGATGGTCACGACCATAAAGAACAGTTTTGGCTATCCCGGCGGTGTCGTGGGATTGTATTCAGGAGACGCCGTCAACGTTGCATTCAAGGACCTCGAGATCGCGAAATAGGCTGCCGTTATTTTGAAGGTGAGTAAATGAAAAAATGTCCTAAATGCGGGCAGACCTACAACGACAAGGACCTGAACTTTTGCTTCAACGACGGCGAACTGCACAGCTATCTGGCAGAGGACGCTCCGCC
>JANNNS010000342.1:0-9114 GCA_031398645.1 Acidobacteriota bacterium | reverse complement strand
CCGCCAGTTTTAACCGATCTTCCTCCGAAAGAGGAAGTATCTCGTTCGAGTATATTTCTTGTAGGGTTTGCATGATCAGTACCGCCTAGTCAGCAAGATTATATCACGCTCTGTCAAACCGCCGGATGATACGCATTGTATGTTGATCGCTGCATACAATGCGTATAGTTTTGTCGGATGATCGATCGGGCCTTGATCGAGGACTTCGGCAAACGCATCCGCACCCTGCGAACCGAACGAAACCTCTCCCAAGAAAAACTCGCAGAACTAACCGGCTTCCACCGCACCTACATCGGCATCGTCGAACGCGGCGAGCGGAATATTTCGCTTTCGAATATCGGCACCTTCGCGAAGGTCTTTGAGATGTCGGTTTCGGAGTTGATGGATTTCGAAACGAAGCGAGGGCGAGCCTGATGGCGGAACAATCGTTCACAATCACGCTCGCGAATAACAGAACCGAGAAAGCCGGTATCGACTATCTGACGGCGAACACAACCGGATATTTCTACGTTGATAACGCGACACGAAAACGAATCCTCGAACTCCTCGGAATGCCTGCGAAGTACGTCAGAGCGTTCGACATGGTCTTCATCCCGCGTTTCGAGGGGCAGTCCCTGACCGAGCAATTCATCGAGACCCACATCGGTGAGATCACGCTCATCGAACTCAAGGTGACGCGAAAGTATCTTCCCGAAAATCCGAGAGGATTCTTCTTCGGCGCAACCCAGAATGAATTCGATTTCGGAGAAATGCTCGGCGAGAAGTTCCGCTTCTGCTTCGTCTCACTCCACGAACGCGGTTCGTCGTACGCTCTGATGACCATTGCCGAATTAGAAGCAATCATCCGAACGCGGCGGATTCAATATCAAATTAACTTGTAGATCGGACGGGAGGAGGTCGATGGGCGGTCGGAACCGGGAGCGATAGCGACTGGGTTCTTCGTTTACCACCAGTCAAAATCCGGCAGATCATCGCCCTGATGATTTAGTACATAGTTGCATGCTTCGGAGATGCTCTGCTGGTTCCACAGGTTTCGTTTGCTTCCCTTGTCTGCCCACGGAGAATGTTCCTGATCCCACAGACCATCCTCGCGAAGTTGGCGTGTTGCGTTGGCTTTCAACGCGATCAAGGCATCTTTCGGTTTCTTTGTTCCGATCCGCACGACTGCGTGGATATGGTTCGTGCGGACATTAATAGCGAGCAGGATCCAGCCGCGTTTCTCGCATGTGTCTCGAATCGAACGCTCAACAGCCTTTCGCCGCGCTGCCGTAAGTATAACCGGTGGGTAGAGTAGGAGTTCTTCGTTGTGTTTCCGCCAGTTGCTGTTCGCCGCGATCCTAGGTGCACGGTAGTTGTTGCTATTGCGGTCAACCGATCCGCGCTCATCACCATGAAGCCACGTTCCGTAGCAACGGAAAGTGAAGAACACGGCGAGTGGGATGTCTGTGCTATTCCACATTCTCTATTGGCTGAGGAGGGGAACCCAGTCGCTATCGCTCCCGGTTCTGACCCGTTTCAGCATTTCAGTAACCGATCAGAAGGATTCCCTTCAACGGAAGGACTATGCGATTGCTGATGTACATTGTCTCAATAAATGCGTAAATCTTTTCAAAGTCGTCCCCGCCCCGATAATTGTTTCTAACAGCAACGACCAAATACTCAACACCAAACATCATTGATGCTTGAAATATGTCTTTCAAGAACTGATTGTTGTCGACGGCTCTACCCGCTTCGACCTCAATGACGATTTTTCCATCTTGTGAAAGTGCATCCGCATTGAAGGATTTGTCAATTCTATTGTTCAAGCCGAACAAAACTGGTACGGGGATTTTGTCCAGCTCCTTTTTACCTGATTCGACAGAGAAACCACTTTCCAGCAAATCATCCCTAAGAATATTCAATACTTGGTTGCTCGATAGCGTTCTGGTATTCGAACTGATCTTTTCATAGTTGCGTTGAAAGCAATCAACGACTAAACCGATGCTTGGTGTAACCGCAATCGAACGAGGAAAGAACTGAAATCTGAGCTGTGTTTTCATCTGGAATAATCAGCAATTGTGAATTCGATTTCATCGATCCAATTCATCAGTACGTTCTTTGAAGAAACAAACTTCTCATATAATCCTTGAGAAACCTGCATTTGCAAATTTCTTTCAATCTCTTCGACCGACGATCTTAATTCATCAATCTGCTGAAGCGTTTCTGAATAGTTTGGATTACTTGCGTCAATCATATAAGTGTAAGTGAGACTGTGGCGTGCTTAGCTACATATAATCGGCGTCGGATAGCGTTAACGTGGAATATACCAGCGAAATTCTAAAACGGAAAATCAACCGGCCCGAGTTCGAGTGGTTCCCATTTTGTCCAGACGAAGGCAGTATTGTCGTCTTCTAGGACATCTTCATCGGTGAGGCCGTCCCATTCGTTGTCTTCGCCGTAGCCTTGAGAGCGGATGTCGAGGAGCCATGGGCGGTCGCCGGCGTAGCCGTCGAGGAAGAGCATTGCGACCTCGCCGCGTGTTAGTGGAATGCCGCCACCGGTGCCGGTTCGACGACGTTGTAGGATTGTTTGGACCACGTCCGAATAAGGTTTGTTCGTTGGTTTTTCCTCGGCCTTTGCGAAACCTCTTTTGAGTACGAGGTACTCGATGTGGTGTTTGCTCGTCGCCTCGGCACGTACTCTGTAGGTCTTATCGTCGATTCGCGAATATGTCGCGGTGATGCCATTCCTCTTAAGAGTTCTAATTTCATTCCTCGCTTTGAAGTCAGGTTTCCGTGAGGCCCACAGTTCTTCGAACGTCGCCATTCGCACCAGTTTTTCCAAGAGTGTGGGTTTCATCTTTCCGAAGTTTAGGGAAGATGAGTAGATAGTCCAAAATCGACTATTCGGTCGGTTGCGTTGAGCCCTTACTACCGTGCGGGCTACTGGCAGCGGTGCCAGTAGCAGCCGTTGACGAAGATGGCGACCTTTTTTGAGACGAAGGAGATGTCGGGGCGGACGGCTCCCACCACCCCGTCACGCAAACTACGCGTGCCACCCCTCCTCAGACAGGAGGGGAGCTTTATTCGGAAATGGAGACGATAGCCGCGGGCTCCGGCGTGCCAGAGGGCTTTGCGCAAGGTGAGTTCGGGCTTGGTGTTCTTCGCCCGGTTGGCGCTCATTACCCGCGAGACTGCCTCGTTTTTGGGAACGGGTGAGCGTTTGTCGCGGACGTACATTTGAAATTAGGATAGCAGGATCGTTGGTGGGAGGAGTTTTCGTTCCGGGTCGCGTAGCGACCACTGAATGTAGCCGTGGGTTTCAACCCACGGATGAGTTGGTTAGAATCAACGCGTCGCGTCAGCGACGTTTGAAATCGATGGCGAATACCTTTTCTCAGATATATCTTCATTTTGTTTTTAGCACGAAGGATCGGCAACCGTTCATTGACCGAGAAATTGAGGACCGGGTGTGGGCATACATCGGCGGGATCGCACGGGCCCACAAATCTACGGCAATTCAAGTTGGCGGCTTGGAAGATCACATACATGTTCTTACGGGTTCTCCTACGACGTTGTCACCGAGTGAGATCGCAAAATATCTAAAGGGAGATTCTTCGTTCTGGATCCGACGAGAGTTCCCGCATCTTAAAGACTTCGCTTGGCAAGATGGATATGGAGTCTTCTCGGTGTCGAAGTCCGGCATCGCGGATGTCGTGGACTACATCAAGCGCCAACGCGAGCATCATAAAGGTCGCTCGTATGAGCAGGAATTCGTTGGTTTATTGGATCGTCATGGCGTGGAGTACGACGAGCGGTATCTGTTTGGATGATTCGATCGTCGCTGACGCGACGGAATCTATTTATTACATCTTCCGTGGGTTAAAACCCACGGCTACAGTCACCTTGCCGCTACGCGGCAGACGGGAGGAGGAATCCGGTCGCTATCGCTCGGAGTTCTGGCATTTTGACCGCTTATCCAACGTCAAGTATCCTTATCAGACAAGGAGAAAATATGGAACGCAAAACGGCTGATGAGTATCCGCAGGAGTTGTTGGATCTATTTCATGAGTACCAGCATGGTGACATGGGGCGGCGGGATTTTTTAAATTCGATCGGGAAGTTTGCGGTCGGTGGGCTGACGGCGGCGGGGATATTGGCTAGTTTGACGCCGAATTTTGCGTGGGCGCAGACGGTGGCGAAGGATGACAAGGACCTGAAATTGGGTTACGAGACGGTGCCGTCGCCGAATGGGCACGGGTCGATCAAGGGTTATCTGGCGCGTCCGGCAAAGGGGAAAAAGTTTCCGGCCGTGCTGGTCATCCACGAAAACCGCGGGCTGAACCCTTACATCGAGGACGTTGCACGGCGGTTTGCAAAGGCTGGATTTCTGGCGTTTGCACCGGACGGGCTGACCTCGGTCGGCGGTTATCCGGGCGATGAGCAGAAGGGCGTGGCGTTGTTCCGCACGGTGGACGGCAAGAAGATGACCGAGGATTTTGTCGCTTCGTCAATGTGGCTGAAAAATAGGCCGGACAGCAATAAGAAGCTGGGTGCGGTCGGGTTTTGCTTTGGCGGGGGAATGGTAAATCAGCTTGCGGTCCGGCTTGGCAAAGACCTGAACGCGGGCGTTGCTTTTTACGGCAGCCAGGCCGGCGTCGCTGATGTGCCTAAGATCTCGGCTCCGCTGATGTTCCAATATGCCGGCAACGACCAGCGCGTGAACGCAGGCATCGCCGCATACGAGGCCGCCCTGAAAGAAAATAAGAAGAAGTTCGAGTCGTTCATGTACGAAGGCAAGCAGCACGGCTTTCACAACGACACAACGCCCCGCTACGACGCCGAGGCGGCTCAGCTTGCATGGACCCGAACGGTCGAGTTCTTTAAAAAGAATTTGAAGTGAGTGTGATTGAGGATCGAACCACCCACGTCAGCTGCCACCCCTCCTTTTCCAAAGAGGGGAGTGCGATGAACGATCACAGGGCTCCTATTTCCGCTTCTTCGGCTTTCGGAGCTTTTCCATTTCGAAATTCGTCCGTTCGAGCTCTAGTTGGAGTTTTTGTACTTCCAGGTCGGCCTTTAAGGTCTCGGTCTTACTCTTTTTCCAGCCAAGGGCGAGGCCGATAAGGCTGGAGACGGAAGTGACGAAGCTGGCCACGGCCGCGACTATTGCGCCCCATATCGTGGCCGATGACGCATCCACTCCTCCGCCACCCGGAGGATTTGAGACCCACGGCGGTCCGGGTTCGGCATTATAGGTCAAGACGTAAACGATCACATATACCACGGCCAGGGCGAATACGAACAGCGAAAAAGCAAGGATCGGCCACATTAGCCAAAACCAAAAAGGGATCTTTCGCTCAACATTCGGCGTCATTCGAAGGGATTTTAACACAGCTCTGGTGCCTTGAACGCATAACGCTGGCTCGATCTATCATTCGCTATGTCGAATCACCGCGTATCGTCGCCACGTAGACTGAATTAACGGATATCGAGCCGGTGTAGGGATTAGGGAATTCGATGTTGTGGGCGTCGGCAGTGGCGAAGATCGTTTTGAGATGCCCAGTGAACGCCGAGTTGGCCGGGTCGTTGGACCAGAGGGCAAACGAGCCACCGGGCTTGAGCTGGTCTTGGATCGCGGCGAGGCCTTCGGCGGTGTAGAGCGAGCTGTTGGCGGGGTCGAGGTAGTGCTCGGGCGAGTGGTCGATGTCGAGCAAGACGGCGTCGAACTTTCGCTCGGGCGAATGCGTGTCAAAGCCTGTTCGGGCGAGCGCGAAGAAATCACCTTGGAGCAGCTCGCATCTCGGATCGTTCGTGAGCGTCTCGCCGTTCGGCACGAGGCCGGCGTGGTGCCAGTCGATGACCGCCTGGAAAAGATCTATCATTAGCAAGTGCGTGACCTTGTTAATTTTGAGGGCTTCGACGGCGGTGTAGCCCAGCCCAAGTCCGCCGATCACGACGTCCAGTTCACCCTCAAGCTGCCCTAGGCCAAGCACGGCCAGTTGCTGTTCGCTCTCGGTAAAAAGGCTCGACATCAGATATTCTTCGCCGAGCTTCACCTCAAAAACCTCACGGCCAATAAGCGCGTCCGTCCTACGGCGAAGCGTTAGGTCGCCGAGCGGCGTCTGTTGATAGCCGAGTTCTTTAATGCTCAATTGGCCATCCTTGCCAGCGTATCGGCGATGTCGAAAGCCGCGTTCGGCCGGGCGAATTTGAGCGCGTTCGCACGCATTGTGCTGAGGCGTTGCGGGTCGTTGATGAGTTGTTCGATCTTATAGCCTAAGGTCGCGGGATTGTTCGAACGGATCGCGCAGCCTTGTTCGAGAAGGTGGTCGGCGTTGCGTTCTTCCTGGCCGGGGATGGGATTTGCGATGACGAAGACGAGGCCTTTGGCGAGGGCTTCGCACGTGGTCAGGCCGCCGGGTTTGCCGACGATCAGATCGGATGCGGACATGTATTCGTCCATGTCGCGGGTATATCCAACGGGTATGACGCGGGCTTTGCGGTGGTCGGTCGGTTCCTTTTCGAGCTTCGATCTCAACTCTTCATTTTTTCCGCACATCGCAAGAATCTGCACCGGAGTTTTGATCCCGCGCAGCCCGTCGAGCAGCGTCTCGGTATTGCCCACACCGAAGCCGCCGAGTGAGAGCATGACCGTCGGGATGTCCGGTGCGAGGCCGTATTTTTCCCGCATCTCTTTGGACGGCTTTTTATCGGAAAATTTAGGATCGATCGGGATGCCGGAGACGGTTATTTTCTCGTCGGGATACCCGAGCGAACGGAGATAAACGGCGGTCTCTTCTAGGGCAAGGAAGTAGTGCTCGTAGTTTCGGCACAGCCACATCGCGTGCATATCAAAATCGGTGACGACGATCGCCTGCGGTGTCGACATCTTCCTTTTGCCTTTAAGATCAGAGATTATCTCAGATGGCAGAAAATGCGTGCAAACGATCCAGTCCGGATCGTAATCGCGAAGCATTTTTACGAACGGCAGCGTGTTTAGTTTATCGAAAAAGAGCCGGCGTTTTTCGTTCTTCCACGGCTCGTCGAGATTGTCGTAAACCCAGCCCAGCACCTCGGGCATACTGTTCACTAAGCCGATGTAAGCTTTGCTGTAAAGCCGCCGAAAAAGCGGATTGGTGAATTTCA
Source organism: Acidobacteriota bacterium (assembly GCA_031398645.1). Lineage (GTDB taxonomy): Bacteria > Acidobacteriota > Blastocatellia > Pyrinomonadales > Pyrinomonadaceae > OLB17. The sequence goes on along the minus strand of JANNNS010000342.1, from coordinate 1,987 downwards.
GCACATCCTCATGACGCACCTCGGCAGCGAGGCCCTTGATCTCAAACGCTTTTTTGAGCGCCTCAGCCGCCGTCACATGGCCGTTGCCAACGGATGCTGAGAGGATGAGTATTCGTTTGAACATGAATGACGGTTGGTGATCCGAATGTAACGTTTCTCACATCGAAGGAAGTCTGCCTACGCTTCTGGTGTCTATCATAACCAAAATTTCCACGTAGTTTCCTAACGCGCCGTTTTCGTTCACCCACCAAAAATGCCAAGCAGGTTTCTTATTCTCGGCATTTCCGTAAGTAATGAATTTGGCTTGGTACAAATAAAAACTCGAAATGTCGATCTTTTCCTTTTCAATGTATTTCTCAGCGAGCTTCAAAGCGCGTTGCATCGAAAGCTTCGGCTTGAAGTTTTGTTTTGCAAGGGGAAGATCAATAACTTGTTTCGTTTCTGTGGGCGATTCTTGTTTTGTTGTCTTGGAGCTGGCCGCCCCAGGTGTTTGAGCAAACAAAGTGCTATGTAAGAAAGCTAGGAGCAAAGCTGTGAAAAGAAAATTCATATAACTCCGAAGAAATGCTCGAATCGAAGAGTCGCGCCATTAGTTATGCTAAATGTAGATGTCTTTGCGGGAATAAGTGCCGTTGTAGGTCGGGAGGTTTTCGGTGCCTTCGGCAAAATCAGACATATCCCGCTCGAACTCCTCTTCCGTCACGACCGGGCTTAGTACGAGTTCTTCTCCGTTTGCGGTCAGTAACTGCCGAAGATACTTGTCGGGCGAGATGCCCTGATTTCTTGCCTGTTCTTCGAGTAACTTAAGTGTTTCAGGACTGATCATTTTAAGAAGCCTACTCATGACGGGGACAAGATTAACACTACGAAAGGAGCTGTTTCAATCTTTTTGGAGGTCGGTTGCTATCGCTCCCGATTCCGACTTGCGGTTGATCAGACTAGCCGCAAATCCGGCGCCGAAGCCGTTGTCGATGTTTACTACTGTGACGTTTGAGGAGCAGGAATTCAGCATGCCTAATAAGGCGGCCACTCCGCCGAATGATGCGCCGTAGCCTATGCTGGTCGGGACGCCGATCACGGGAACGGAGACGAGGCCGCCTACGACACTGGGGAGTGCTCCTTCCATTCCGGCGACGACGATGATGACGCGGGAATTTTGGAGGCGTTCGCGTTCGCCCAGGATGCGGTGGATACCGGCGACACCCGCGTCCCATATCCGCTGGACACGATTGCCCATTGTCTCGGCCGTAAGTGCGGCTTCTTCGGCGACCGGAATGTCGCTGGTGCCGGCTGTGCATACGGTGATCTCACCGATGCCGAGGTCGGCTTTTTCTCTAAACAACCGGATGACGCGGGCGGCCTCGTGCCATTCGGCGTCGGTATGGATGTTGCGGATCTGGCCAAAGACCTCGGCGGTCGTTCGCGTGATCAGAACGTTCGGCGAACGCGCAATGATCTTCTCGAAAATACCGGCGATCTGATCAGCCGTTTTGCCCTGGCCATAGATAACCTCGGGAAACCCCTGCCGAGCGGCACGGCCATGATCGACGCGGGCGTAGCCGATGTCTTCGTAGGAAAGATCTTTGATCGCGCTGGCGGTCTCAGCGTCAGTCAGGTCGCCCGTCTTGAATTGTGCGAGCAGCGTTTGGATGTCGTCGGTGTTCATGGTGAAGGAGTAGAGTAGCAGATGGCGCGGGTGGGAAAAAACGGCCCCGTTTCCAGGGCCGTCCGCTTGGGGGATAAGCGCAAAAAGGAGTATGCCTAATACGCGAACGCGTTCTCGGCTGGCGTATCGCCCGTTTGTCCGTATGTCTGCTGCATTATCCCAGCCGTCGAGCAAAGCATATACCACGTGCTGTTTGAGGGCCTGAATACCGCCGGGTCAACCTTGCCGTCAATGGCGTGTGATGCTGCGTACTTCTTGAGGGGCAAGTCCTCTGCGCCGCTGGTCTGCTCGAACGTCGCGGTGGCGTTGCGCAGCGCGATG
>JANNNS010000333.1:0-12356 GCA_031398645.1 Acidobacteriota bacterium | reverse complement strand
CCTAGGCAGCCCTCACGAATACCTGCTTTGGCTTCACAAGGCTTGAGGAAGATCGAAAAGATTTTCCTCCTTTTTTTTCGGCACAGTCTATTAAACTATAGAGAATGAGGGTAAATGAACCGCTGATCATCGATGTCGAGAAAGCGAAGAACACGATCGAGAAAGGCCGGCGAGCGAAATGGTGGCAACGACTAGGCAAGTCGGTGCGAAGCTTCAGGTATATTGATGCAACGGGCGAAAAGATCGTTGATCCGGCTGCTCTCGATCGGATCAGGCAGCTGGTGATCCCGCCGGCGTGGACCTTTGTTAGGATAAACCCTTCCGCCACCGGCAAGATCCAATGTGTGGGTATGGATTCCACCGGTCGCATCCAATACCGATATCATCCCGTGTTTGCGAAAAGGCAGCAGAAGAAGAAATTCGCAAAGGTTGAAGACTTCGGAAGAGCTTTACCAAAGCTGCGGCAGGTGACGAACCGACACATTTCTCTCGAAGGCCTGACCCAGGAAAAGGTTCTGGCGGTCTCGATGCGGTTGATCAACTCCCTGTATTTCCGAGTTGGAACAGACCTAAGTGTGAAGCGATACAAAACATATGGCTTGACCACACTCAGAAAACGGCATCTAAAGGTCGGGCGAAAGGGAAAACTTATCTTTGAGTTCGTGGGCAAGAGTCACGTTCAACACCGGAAAGTCATCGTCGATCAGGAGCTGGCAGCGATCGTGGCCGAACTTTGGTCCCTTCGAGGCGGGCAAAAGCTTTTTCGTTCTGTTACGGAGGACGGAAAGATCAATCCGATAACGCCTGCCCAGATAAACTCTTACTTGAAAACAGCGATGGGGCCGACCTTTTCTTCGAAGGATTTTCGGACGTGGGGTGGCAGCGTCCTGGCGGCGGTAATGCTTGCTGAACTGGGCCCTGCCGAGAACGAGACGATGGTGAAAAAGAACATCGCGGCCATCGTTAAAAAGGTTGCAGCCGAGCTAGGTAACACGCCGGCCGTCTGCCGAGCGGCCTATATTCACCCGACCGTTTTGGATGCGTACACCTCCGGCACCACGATCTCCGATTTTACCATGAAGAAGCTGCGGAGAATTAGCCGGATCTCGACCGATCTTGAACCAGAGGAAAAGGCCCTACTTAAACTGTTTGAATCGTTTCGGAAAAGCTAGTTCGCTGAGCCGAGAAGATTTGCGTAATCATCGATCCCTGCACCGATCACGCCGTACGAAGCCTCTCGCCCATACGAGTAAGCGATCTCGCACACGTTCGGGCCGTCAGGTAAAGACTTGTACGTGAGGAAGTAGTGCTCCAACCGCTCGAGTATGCCCTTCGGTAATTCGCTGATCTCCTTATATTGCTCGAATACCTTGTCTCCTTTCAGTACAGCAATTATTTTATCGTCGGCTTCGCTGTCGTCCACCAGACAGAACCCACCGATCGGGCGTGCTTTGAGTATGATATCTCCGCGCGGGATGTGGTGTTCGCTCAGCACCAGAATGTCTAGCGGATCTCCATCACCGTCCGTTATGTTCACGTCCGTCTGGCTGCGCGCGAGATCTGCTACCGACCCGGCACAGTAGGTTTGGGGAATAAAGCCGTAGTTCGCGGGAACGACGTTCGAGTATTGCTGTGGGCGATCAATTTTCAGATATCCTGTCTCTTTGTCGACCTCATACTTGACGGTATCGCGGGGAACGATCTCGATGAAGACCGTTACCTCGCCTGGTGCGTTCTCGCCGATAGGTATTCCATGCCACGGGTGAGCTTTATTGGTTCGGAACATACGCTTATTATTTACGCGGCGAAATCAAATGTCTAATCGGATAAAAATCGAGCCAGTCGATCGAACGATAATCGTTCGTTTTGTTCGTTCAGAGCTTCGGAATCCGCTCTCAGAGGGCGTCTTATCGGAGATCCATGACGTCCTCGATCTCGCCGCAAACGAAGAGCGGGTCGAGCGAATCGTGTTTACCGGTGAAAACGGCGTATTTGCGTCAGGAGCGGATCTGCGAGAGATCGACAGGCTGTCGTTTGCCGATGCCCCGGACTTCTCGAGACTTGGACAGGAATTGATGGATAGGATCGAGCGATGCCGGCCTATGACAGTGGCGGCAATAAATGGATTTTGTTTTGGTGGCGCCCTAGATCTGGCACTTGCATGCCGGCTGCGTGTGGGCTCGCACGAATCTACCTACTGTCATCCGGGTGCGGGACTCGGGATAATTACGGGCTGGGGCGGAACGCAGCGGTTGCCTAGATTGGTCGGCGAAGCGAATGCTTTAGAAATGTTCTTTACGGCCGAGCCGATCTCGGCTGAGCAAGCAGTGCGAATCGGTCTGATCGATCGGATCGCAAACGACCCGCTTACAGAATGTCTCAATCCTTTATATCCGCCGATCTGACCTCAACGTCCGGTTTTGTAAAATTGGCGTAGTCGAACACTACCATCAGCTCTTTTCGTGATTCTTGCCCTTTCCTGGCCACGATATACTGGGTAAACGAAAGCCTTGATGGGGTCAGGATCTCAAACGAGCTATCCTGATATTCCAGCACAGTTTCAAGCGCCGGAACCGCAGCCGGCATGTCTTCTGATCGAACCGTGAGCACCCTCTTCTCCTTTCGCACACGCAGAGAATCTGTGTCGATCCAGAAGGTGCCATTCAGACGACCGACGGTGGACCGCGGACTTCCTAAGTCCAGGTCATAGACGAGTGTTAACTTTCCATCGGTCGCAGGCCTTTTTGGGTCAAGAGAAACGTAGGGACTATCTCGCGTCTGCCGGTAGGCCACCCGATAGACTTGACGGCCGGCAATCATTTCGGTTCCTTCCAAGGTGAACTCGAAATACGGCCGGAAATGCTCGGCGATGACGGCCGCCTGATAGAGCGTAAGTCCGTTGACGGATATCTCTTCATCAAAACGCGAGCCTTCTTTGTCTATCTTCTCCAGCTCCTTGTTAGACGAATCAGCCTTGGCAACTTCTTCGAAAAAATCCTGAGCTCGTTTGTCCGAATCACCGACATTTTTTCCGTCGACGGAGATAACATTCCGAAACTCCGTTACCGCATTCTCTTTCTTCGCAAGCTGGTAAACGATGAATGTCGAGACGACCGACCGGCGTTTCTTCACCTCGCCCTTCCTGTCGTAGATCTCAAACGATTTTGTCTCCTGCGACAGCAAATTCTTAAATTCATCGATGTAGCCGAGGCGCTTCTCTGCGGCTCCCTTGAGGATCGCCGGCAGATCGGCTGTTACTGTCGCCTGACCCGATATCGAGACGGCCGACCCCAAAGCGAAGAGGGTCGCACCAACCAAATCCCGACAGCACGTAAAAAGCATAAATAAACCCCAACTTGAAAAAAAGCCAAAACGAAACTCTAATGTTTATTGTAGCACCGCACGTATATGACCAGGGCAGAATCATGGCAGAAGACCTCGTCGGAAAGTTTTGCGGACTGCCGCGTCTTTAAGGTTCGACGTGATGAGTCGACGCGGACGGGTGACGGAAGGCACAGTGACTTCTTTGTGATCGAGTCGCCCGACTGGGTCAACATAATCGCAGTCACCAGGGGTGGAGAGGTCGTTCTGATCGAGCAGTTCCGGCACGGTACCGAGGATATTCAACTGGAACTGCCCGGCGGCCTGATCGATCCGGGCGAGCAGCCGCAAGCTGCTGCCGCGCGCGAATTGCTGGAGGAGACAGGTTATGCTTCCGTGGTCTGGGAGCTTCTCGGAACATCTCGGCCCAATCCAGCCATTCAGAACAATACGATCTACCACTATCTGGCGACCGGTTGCGAGAAGTCGTCTGAAACCGCGTTTGATCCAAATGAGAGCATCCTCACGAAACTGGTGAGCGACGTAGAAGTGGAGAGCCTGCTACGCACCGGCAATATTTCTCATTCGCTGGTCCTCGCGGCATTCTTGTATTATCGATACTATCTAGAAGCTCAGCATCTCGCTTGAACAAATATGAAAGTACAGCTTGTTAAGATCGCTCACGCTCGCTCCGGGGACAAAGGTGACACGGCGAATGTTGGCGTGATCGCGTTAAAGAACGAATATTATCCGCTCCTTGTTCGTGAGGTTACGGCGGAAGCAGTGAAAGGACATTTTGGTCCAATGGTGAAAGGTGGTGTTGAAAGGTTTGAATTGCCAAATTTGAACGCCTTGAATTTCCTCCTTCACGGTTCGCTGGGTGGGGGTGGAACCCTTAGCTTGATGACCGATGCGCAAGGGAAGACATTCTCCACTGCACTACTGAGAATGCATATTGAGATACCCGATGAAGAAGCCGCGAGTCTCGGGATCGGCTGATTGGAACATAAATCTATGGTAGCGAAAATATCACGAACGTTGTCGGTTCTTTCGATCCTCTTTTCGATCCTCATACAGACGTTTGCACAGAATCAACCTGCTCTAATGGGATTCTCGTCTGATAGTTCCGCAAGGCAGCGTAGACTCGAGGCCCAGTTTGATTCGGAGCTCGCACCAAGTAATCTTCGGGATTGGATGAAGCGCTTGTCTGCCCGGCCGCATCATTTGGGATCGGCCTACAACAAGGAAAACGCGGATTTCATAGCCGCCCAGTTCCGATCATGGGGTTTCGAGACCAAACTTGAGCAGTTTGAGGTACTGTTTCCAACCCCAAAGACGAGGCTCGTGGAAATGACCGCGCCGGAAAGGCTCACTCTGAAGCTCAGCGAGCCAGCAGTAGCAGGCGACGCAACGTCGGGACAGCAAACCGACCAACTCCCTCCCTACAATGCTTATTCGATCGATGGCGACGTAACGGCGCCGATCGTATATGTGAACTACGGAATCCCTGCCGACTATGATGAGCTTGAGAAACGCGGCATCGATGTCAAGGGAAAGATCGTCCTTGCTCGCTATGGCGGATCGTGGCGCGGTATCAAGCCTAAGGTTGCAGCGGAAAAGGGCGCGGTCGGATGCCTTATCTATTCTGATCCACGCAATGATGGTTTCTTTCAGGGCGACGTTTATCCGAAGGGCTCGTGGCGTAACGAAAATGGCGTACAGCGTGGATCCGTTATGGACATGCCGCTTTTTCCGGGAGATCCGCTTACCAAAGGCGTCGGCGCCACCAAGGACGCTAAGCGGCTGGCCCTCAAAGATGCTCCGACTCTTACCAAGATCCCAGTACTTCCGATCTCTTATTCAGACGCTCTACCGCTGCTTAAGAATCTGGACGGAGCTGTGGTGCCCGAAAGCTGGCGAGGGTCTCTGCCCGTGACCTACCACTTTGGGGGGAGCACTCCAACTGTTCGCCTGAAACTCGAATTCAACTGGGATATAAAACCGATCTACAACGTGATCGCCACATTGCGCGGCAACGAACGGCCCGACCAGTGGATAATTCGGGGCAATCACCGGGACGCGTGGGTAAATGGTGCGGACGACCCCATTAGCGGCCTTGTGGCAATGATGGAAGAAGCACGCGCCTTGAGCGAGCTGGTGAAGGCTGGTTGGAAACCAAAACGAACGATCGTTTATGCCGCTTGGGATGCCGAGGAACAAGGTCTTATCGGTTCGACGGAATGGGCCGAGCTGCACGCGGACGAACTTCGGGCCAAGGCCGCCGTTTACATCAACACCGATTCAAACGGCCGAGGCTTTCTTGGTATTGGCGGATCGCACACGCTTGAGAAATTCATCAATGGCGTAGCCCGGGAAGTTCCCGATCCACAGACAAAGTTGACCGTATGGGAGCGGACCCGTGCGAATCAGATAGTCAATGGATCTTCCGCCGCCCGCGCCGAGATCCTAAGCAGGGCTGACCTGCGTATATCCCCTCTCGGCTCCGGTTCCGACTACACGCCGTTCCTGCAGCATCTTGGTATCGCCTCGCTCAATATAGGTTTTGGCGGCGAGAATGGCGGCGGTTCATATCATTCGGCCTATGATTCGTTCGATCACTACTCTCGATTTGGCGACCCCGGGTTTGCTTACGGAATAGCCCTTGCGAAAGTCTGCGGCCGGGCTACGATGCGTCTGGCCGATGCCGAAACGCTGCCGTTCGAGTTCGCAAATTTCTCGGACACGGTGGACCTCTATCTTAGCGAGGTCATCAAGCTTACTGAGTCGCTGCGTGAAGAGACGTCAGCGATGAATCAGATGATCTCCAGCGGAATGCTGAAGGATGTTCAGGATCCATCGAAGACCTTCGTCATTCCCAAGACAAAACCTCCTGTTCCAGTCCTGAATTTTACGCCGGTTCAGAATGCGGTCGGGCGCCTTCGAGAAAGCGCTAGGGCATATCAATCGGCGGTTAACGGAAAACAGGTTCCGTCGGCCGTGCAGAATGCTCTTGATGAGGTTCTTTACCGTTCCGAACGAATCCTGACGCGTCCCGAAGGCCTTCCACGGCGTGACTGGTTTCGCCATCATATCTACGCTCCGGGCTTTTACACTGGGTATGGAGTGAAAACATTGCCGGGAATTCGGGAAGCCATCGAACAGCAGAACTGGAAGGAAGCCGAGGAACAGATACTCATCGCGGCAAAGTTGATCGAACAGTTTGCGGCCGCGATCGATCGTGCAGCAGGTATGTACTAATGGCCGAAGTACTAATAACCGACAACGGTACTATTCGCGTACTCACATTAAACCGCCCCGAGAAGCGAAACGCTCTGAATGACGATCTGATCGCGGCGCTCAAGATTGCGCTTCGTGAAGCGGATAGTGAAGAAGTACTTCGGGCGATCGTCATTCGGGGTGCCGGAAAAGACTTTTGTTCCGGAGCAGATCTCTCGTCGCTTCAAGAGATCGCGTCGGCATCCTACGAAGAGAACCTGGACGATGCTCGGAGCCTTGCCGAACTGTTCCTGCTGATCCGACAGGTCAAAGTTCCGGTCATCGCCGCCGTCCACGGCCGGGCACTTGCCGGCGGGTGCGGGTTGGCTACGGCATGTGATCTTGTCGTTGCTACGAAGACCGCTCGCTTTGGTTATCCCGAGGTCAAGATCGGGTTTGTGCCTGCGATGGTGGCGGCGATCTTGCGTCGAAATCTCGGTGAGAAGAAGAGTTTCGAACTGCTTACACTAGGGTTCGAATATTCCGCCGAAGAGGCGTTAAGCCTTGGCCTCGTCAATCGAACATTTGATGACGAAGGTTTTGACGCCGCGGTGATTGACTTTGTCCACGTTTACACAAAAGTCAGCGGCTCCGCGGTCGCGATGACCAAACACCTCCTGTACGACATCGACGCCGACACCTACCAAACCGCCATCGAAAAAGGCGTCGCCGCCAACGCCACCGCCCGCATGACCGACGACTGTCAGAAGGGAATCGCTAAGTTTCTGGGTAAGTAAGATTTCCGCGCTGCAACGTCGCGGTGGACTGGGGCGTCGAACAGGTTATGTGCACTTTCCATAGATTTCGAATTGAATCAGTAGCTCTTCTTATCGCCTGCCTAGCGGCTGTTGGCGTGCCAGTAAAAGCTTGTAGCTGGGACTATCCAATCTGGCAGAACCGCGATAAGAATGCGGATCCCTACTACAGGTTTATACGCGACGGAAAGCAGGGCTACATCGATAGGACTGGAAGGATAGTTGTCCAGCCTACAATAAGGATTTCAAGCAGCAACAGTGGCGATGAATTCCACAATGGCTTGCTTCTAACGCGCGTTGCTGGCGGGCCCTATATCGACACCACCGGAAAGGTCGCTTTGGACACAGGATATAGCCGCAACTGGGACTTCTCCGATGGACTTGCGGCCGCGATGCGTACCGACGGGGAAAACCGCTGGGGCTATATCGACCGGACTGGTAAGTTCGCAATTGAAACAAAATTTGACGGTTATCCATCGGGATACGTCTATCCCTTTTCAAACGGACGGGCGATGATTAAGGTCGGTGAAAAGCTTGGATTCATAGATAAGAAAGGTGAATTCGTGATTTCGCCTTCATATATTTGGGCTCAGGGATTTAGCGAAGATCGGGCGAGGGTGATTGTTGACGGTCCCTGCATACGTCCGGGATTTGAGTATCCATGCGACTTCGGCGAGACTCTAGGAAAGCCGGATGCTGGACAAAAGGTTTCGGCCTGCAAGTTTCGGTTTATCGATAAGTTGGGAAATTTTGTAACCGAAGACGACTTCGACGATGCACGCGACTTTTCCGAAGGGCTTGCTGCCGTTCAAAAGGATCGAAAGTGGGGATTTATCGATACGAACGGAAAAGTTGTAATACCATTCAAGTTTGGCTCGGTAGAAGACTTCTCCGACGGTCTTGCAATGGTTGCCGAAGGCGGCATGTGGGAAGACAAAAAATGGGGTTTCATCGATGTCACAGGGAAGATCGTTATTCCCTTTATGTTTGAAAGAGCTGAGGGTTTTTCAGATGGTCTGGCACCTGTCGCTGACAAGGCTCACGCCGAAAGCGAAAAAGAACGCTTCTATTACACAAACAAGAAGGGCAAACGCGCCTTTCCAGAGACATTTGCTTTGGCAAGTCCGTTCTTCAAAGGTATCGGACACGTCAAACTCTCAACCATATCAAAGGATGACGACTTTTATCTGAACGGCAAATACGCGTACATTGATACAAAAGGCCGCGTCATTTTTCGCTATGAACGCAAATCGAACGACGATTAGAAAAAAGTGGCAACGTCGTTGTGGAAGCGTGCGACGCTCTTGCGAATCGAAACAGCGTTCGCTAGAGGAAGGTAGCAATCGTGAGTGATTCTTCATTTGCGACCGCGAAGCGACGATTTATCGGATCGACTGCGATTTTAGCACTATGGTCAAGAAAGCTAATGCTACTGTTCGTCTTATCGGTCAAGATTTCCGGCCATGAAAGAATTACTGACCCTGATTCGATATCGAGTAAGCGTGGATATTCGTAAAATGCGAGGACATGCTTCCCATCAATCGAAAACAATGGGCCGATTGGTGCATCGAGAATCGTTCGGGAGCGAATTTCTAACGCCTCAAGATCAAAGACCACAAGCGCAATCTCTTCTGATGCATCTTCTTTGTCTTGATCGCCAGTTCCGGACATCAACAAACGGGAATCCGGTAGAAATGTTGCGTTGTTCACTTCCCACAGACCGATGTCACCCATATTACCGTCCCAGTAAGGGTGTAGCGTTTGGGCACTTCATGTGAAAGATCGAAAAGCTCGACGGCATCAAGCGGATGCCATATCCATCCAGCACTCAATAGCCAACGACCGTTTGGACTCATCTGTAACCGCGAATGAAAGAAATCTGTGGGTTCCGTGTCTTTCCAGGCAACGACCGCGCCTGTCTCGAAATCTTCGATTTGAAGTACGTTGTAGTCTTCCGGGCAGTGAGCGATCTTCAATGGCCCGGATTTAGGAGCGACAAAAGCGATTGGATACTCGTAGACATTCGCGTGATAAAAGCTTCGATTGATCTCACGGACGATCTGGCCATTCTTGAGAAGCATAGCTTTCGTCCCAAACTTCTCAAATAACACTGCATGGCTTCCGTCGGCTGACGTTATCACGCAGTCGAAACGGTAAGCGTAATTAACGGAGCCGTGTGAAATCTCTCCTGTTTTGAGAGATATCTTTTTGAATCCTCCAGCAATATCGACCAGTTCATTTCCTATCCATGACAGCGATCTGATTTCATTTCCCTTGAGGTCTATCTTAATTGATTTGCCTGTCTCCATGAGCTACGCCTCGATGATCTCGACTTTTGGGGTGATCAAAGACTTAGGTATCAATGCCGGGAAGTAGGCCATGATCTCTTCGACTTTGGGGCGGCCGCCGGCGAAGCCGGTTACGGATGGCGGACCGGTTAGGATTAGCGGGGCGATCTCTTTGGTGAAGCGTTCGACGTCGGCTTTGCTTTGGCCGCGGACGGCGACGCGGAATTGGACTTCGGGAATATCTTTGAGGGGTGAGGAATGAGGAATGAGGGATGAGGAGGACGCATCCGCGTTCACCTCTGATTCTTCAACCTTGGGCAAAGCAAGATGTCCGTGGGTGGCGTTGACGCCTACGAACTCGGTCAGAATCAGATCAAACGTTAATCCGAGGTTTTCCAGGCGTTGCCGAAGTATCTTGTCTGCTGCCTTAGCTTTCTCCAAAGCGTCGGGCCAGGAGTAAACGAGGGTGCCGACGGATTTGTAGCCGCCGAGGTAGGCGATGGAGACTTTGTAGAAATCGGTCTTTGGGTGGCCGGTGATGCCGAATACTTTTACGCGGTTTTCGCCTGCGGGTTCGAGTTGGATCGATGCAAAATCCGCAACGACATCCGGTGTGATGTATTCGTGCGGGTCGCCCATTTCGTAAAGGAGCTGCTCTTTGACGGACTGAATGTTGACGCGGCCGCCCGTGCCTTCGTGTTTGGTGACGATGAATTCGCCGTTGGGCGAGGCTTCGACGATCGGGAAGCCGATGTTCGCCATGTCGGGGATGTTTTGCCAACCGTACTGGCAATTGCCGCCGCTTGATTGGGCTCCGCATTCGATGATGTGGCCGGCGATCGTACCGGCGGAGACTTTGTCCCAATCGTCGAAAGACCAGCCGAATTCGTGCATCAGCGGAGCCAGCGTCAAGCCTGTGTCGGTCAGACGTCCGCCGACGATGACGTTGGCACCTTTGCCTAGGGCTTCGACTAACGCTTCCGCACCGAGATAGACGTTCGCGGACTGGACCTGGTCGCGGATGGCGGCGAGCGGCGTGCCGTCGTCCATGCTGTTGATTTCGACGCCGTCGGCGATCCATTGGTCGAGCTTGCCAAGCACATCATCGCCCGTGATGACGCCGATCTTTACTTTGCCTTGCAGGCCAAGCTCCTGCGCGACGGCCGCGATAGCATTCGCACAGCCCTCGACGTTGACGCCGCCGGCGTTTGAAAGGACTTTGATATTCTTCTCGACGCAATCAGGCAGGATCTCTCTTAACAGCTCAACGAAATCGCGGGCATATCCTGCCTCTGGATTTCGGTTGCGCTGCTTTTGCAAGATCGACATCGTCACCTCTGCAAGGTAATCGAGCATTAGATAATCGATCGGCCCGTTGCGGACCTGATCGACCGGAGCCGTAAGTAGATCTCCCCAGAAACCCTGGCCGCCTGCTACACGAACTTTTTCCTTCATAAGCAACAATTAGAAACCAAAAGAAAGAGACGGTCAACAATCGGCGTTTTCGCCGGCTGTCACCGTCTCGTTGGAAAAATTGTTCTAACCGTTAGGGTTTCTTTTCGCCTTCGCCTACGACAACGTTCTTAGTCGCGGTAGCTGTTTTCTTTGTCGCGTACCAAACCCGCTTTGAGACCCATTTCGTACCGTCCCATGTGGTTTCGGTGACGTATCTTCCACCCTCATATGCCGCGCCTGCCACGTTCTCGGTAGTCTCGATGGTGAAATTGCCAACCTTCTTTGAGGTGCTTACGGTCTTTTTCGCCGCGTCGACGGACACATCTTTGGTCACGTCCGCCGCCTTAACAACCCCGTCCTTGGTCTTATCCGCTACGTCCAGTGTCACGTCCTTGGTCTTCGACGCGGCATCCTTTATGACGTCAACGACCTGCGCATCGGCAGATCCGTATGAAAATAGTACGATCGCGAAAAACATCGCGAATCCCGTTAAGTATCTTGCTTTCATTATGTTAGTTCTCCTCTTGTGTAACAACTTAATTCAATTTGAGCACTTTCAAAGGAGTAAATTGCACGAATCGTGCCAAAAGAAAAAGGCGTCCTTGCGAACGCCTTTCCTAGATACTAATGCGTTCGGATCAATAGACGACTTTCTTCGTGCGGCTGACGACCTTGCGGCCGGTTTTCCAGGTCTTTTTTCCAACCCATTTTGTGCCCTGCCACGTTTTGACCGTGACGTACTTGCCGCCGCGCCAAACCTTTTTCGACACCCACTTTCCGCCAGCGTAACCCCGTCGGATAACGCCTTTCTTGCGGCGAGTTGTCTTGACGGTTTGTGCCTGTGCCGAAAAGCTGGCATCACCTGTCGAAAGCGAACCTGCGATAAATGGTACCGAGACGAGCAACGTAAACGCGAAAACCAGTGCTGTGATCTTTTTCATATTGAGATTCCCCCTAAAGTTCGAAAATTTAGTTATAACCAGTGTATTTTTTAGGTTTACAGGTATAGATGAATTGTAGCGGAAAGTCGTCCGAATGCCAACGCTGCGATCCGGCGAGAAACAGGCGGGGCTAGTATACGCGCTTTCTGGCCGCCTCGGGCTGCTGACGCACTTCCTGCTGGGCAGCGGCCTTCGCAAGCGTATCGGTGAGGCTGAAAGTGTTTCGGACAGAGCTGATCGACGCCTTAAAGTTCTTGCAAACCATCATTGCTTCGGTCTCGCCGACAAATACCCAGGAATCGATCGGAAGTTTGAGACGG
>JANNNS010000321.1:0-9850 GCA_031398645.1 Acidobacteriota bacterium | reverse complement strand
ACGACCGAGACGGCGAACCTTGCACGCACATTACAGGCTGGCGGAGCCGAATCGCTCTTGATCGCTTCAAACCCGCTTTCGACGCAGGACGATGTCGCGGCTTCCCTTGTGGCTGACTGGGGTATCCCGGTAATGGCCATTAAGGGTGAATCGATCGAGACATACGTCAGCCACGTTCGTGCGGCGCTTGACACAAACCCGAATCTGATAATTGATGACGGTTCTGATGTTGTGGCGACTATGTTAAAGGAAAAGAAGGAGTTAGCCGCCACGCTCATCGGCACCACCGAAGAGACGACGACCGGCATCGTTCGCCTTAAAGCGATGGAAAAGGCCGGTGTGCTCAACTTCCCTTCTATTGCGGTAAACGACGCTCAGACCAAACATTTCTTTGATAATCGCTACGGCACGGGCCAATCGACGCTTGACGGTATTATCCGCGCGACCAACATTTTGCTTGCCGGAAAGAATCTCGTCGTGGTTGGCTATGGCTGGTGCGGCAAGGGCGTCGCGATGCGTGCCCGCGGAATGGGCGCCAATGTCATCGTTACCGAGATCGATCCGATCAAAGCGATCGAGGCTGTTATGGACGGCTTCCGCGTGATGCCGATGGTCGAGGCGTGCAAGATCGGCGATTTCTTCGTAACGGTCACCGGCAACCGCCATGTAATTGACAAACAGCATTTCGAGCAGATGAAGGATGGAGCGATCGTTTGCAACAGCGGCCACTTCGATCTCGAATTGAATCTCGATTCCCTTCGTGAAATGTCCGAGCCGGCCGTCAAACGCCGTCCGTTCGTTGAAGAATACATCGGCAAGAACGGCGGAAAGAGCGTGATCGTCCTCGGCGAAGGCCGACTGATCAACCTAGCCGCGGCCGAAGGCCACCCGGCGTCGGTGATGGATATGTCATTTGCGAACCAGGCGTTGTCAGCGGAATATCTTGTTAAGCAAAAAGGCAAGCTCGGAGCTGGGGTCCACGTGCTCCCGGCCGAAGTCGATCAGGAGATCGCCTCGCTGAAACTCCACGCAATGGGCGTGAAAATGGACATTCTTACACCCGAGATGCTTGAGTATATGTCGAGCTGGGAAACTGGAACCTAGTCTTTTAAGTGTTTTGCACAAGCCCGCACGTTAGTACGGGCGGAATGCTCCACTTTAACGTAAAGAGGCCTCGCCAAACTGGTGAGGCCTTTTCCTTTCCATTCGCCGATAATCGACCAGTCTACCTCGGTTGTCGCGGATTCGGGGACGAGATTGATTTGAAACTGTGGCGGTGATATTCTTTTGCCGATTCACATTAAAACTCAAGCACATTTTTCGGGCCGGGTGATCTGTTTTCGGATCGGAACTGCTAAGTTCCCTGCCCTTGAACATCGCACATTATGACACGTCGAAACTTGTTCCTGTCGTCGCTCTTGATCGTCCTGGCCGTCGTTGCGGCAAATGCACAATCAGCGAAACGCCCATTAAAGGTGGACGATCTGTTCAAGATCAAGAACGTGGGCGACCCGCAGGTCTCGCCCGACGGTCAATGGGTCGCCTATACCGTTTCGTCGGTCGACGTCAAAGCGGACAAGTCCGATTCGAACATCTGGATGGTCAGTTATGACGGCACCGTCCATCGCCAGATCACATTCTCGACCGACAGCGAGACGTCGCCGCGTTGGAGCCCGGACGGAAAGTACCTTTCTTTTGTCTCGTCGAGGCCCGGGCCAAACCGAGGCAGCCAGGTGTGGATCATCGATCGAAGCGGCGGTGAGGCGATGCAGTTGACCGAGGTGAAAGGACGGCTGCAAAGCTATGAATGGTCGCCCGATTCGAAGCGGATGGCAATGGTCATCGGTGACCCCGACCCGGACGAACCTGCCGCGCCGCCCGCTCCCGGCGCAACCGCAAAACCGCCGAAACCGATCGTGCTTGATCGTTATCGGTTTAAGCAGGACGGGCAAGGCTATCTACAATCAAACCGTAAGAGCTACATTTACCTTTACGATATCGCGGCTAAGAAGCTCGATCGGCTCACCAAGGGAAAGTCGGACGAGGGAGCACCGGTTTGGTCGCCCGACGGAACGCGCATCGCCTTCACAAGCAATCGAAAGCCCGATCCGGACCGCGATCCCGGCTCGCAAATATATGTCGCCGAGGCTAAAGCCGGAGCCGTTGAAAAGCAGATCACGCCGAACACGAGCCGCGGCGGCCGCCCGGAATGGAGCCCCGACGGCAAGACGTTGGTGTTCCTGGAATCCGACGAGCTCAAATACGGCGCGTACAACATGAATCATCTGACGATGGTCGCGTCGGACGGCAGTTCGGCTCCTGTCAGAGTAAAGGCGGCCGAGGACCTCGACCGCGGCGTCTCGAATCCCGAGTACTCGGTCGACGGCAAATGGCTGTATTTTCTGGTCACGGACGATATGTCAGTTTACCCGGCAAGGATCGCCACCGCGGACGGAAAATTTGAAAGGCTCATGCCATCGCCGGTAGTCATTTCGAATGTAAGCAGCGGCGGCGGCCGGGTCGCAGCCATATCCGGCGGCGATAGCAAAGCTAACGAGGTATATGCGTTCGAGAATGGCTCGTTGCGGCAGCTTACCCGTCAGAACGACGCTTTGTTCGCCGAGATCGATTGGCCCGCGACCGAAGAACTCCGGTTTGCTAGCAAGGACGGAACATCCGTAAGCGCTCTGCTCACCTTTCCGACCGGCTATGTCAAAGGTACCAAGGTGCCGCTTTTGCTCCGGATTCACGGCGGCCCCAATGGACAGGACCAACATTCCTTCGCCTCTGAACGGCAGTTTTTTGCTGCGAATGGCTATGCTGTTCTGGCCGTCAATTATCGCGGCGGTTCAGGACGCGGACAGAAATTCTCGCGTGCGATCTTTGCCAATTGGGGACAGTATGAGGTTCAAGACCTGCACGCGGGCGTTGATCACGTGGTGAAGATGGGCGTCGCCGATCCCGACAAACTCGGCGTCGGCGGATGGAGCTACGGCGGTATCCTGACAAATTACCTGATCGCGAGCGACAACCGCTTCAAGGCCGGCACAAGCGGAGCAGGTACCGCGTTCACGGTCTCGTATTATGGAAGCGACCATTACATCACTCAGTATGACAACGAGATCGGACCGCCGTGGGATCCAAAAGCTTGGGAGACCTATCAAAAGCTCTCGTATCCATTCCTGCAGGCAAACCGCATAAAAACGCCTACTCTGTTCCTGGGCGGCGAAAAGGATTTCAACGTGCCGATCTCAGGCAGCGAGCAGATGTATCAGGCACTGCGGAGCCTCGGGGTCGATACGCAATTGATCATTTACCCGAACGAAAATCACGGCATCTCGCGCCCAAGCTACGTTCGCGACCGGTATGAACGCTACCTGGCCTGGTACGACAAATACGTCCGCGGGATCAAGCCTGAGCCGCCGTCGCCGATCGCCGCCTGGGAAGGCAAATGGACCGGCACACTTAAGAACCTACCCGCCAGGCCGGATGCTCCTCAGGTAGAAGTTACAAGAGAGATCGGGGCGTTCCCGGTCGCGGACAATACATGCTCGGCATGGAAGACGACTTATTCAGAAGCGGGAGTGGTAAAGCAGGTCAAGGATTATAAACTTTGCCGCGGCACGGGCTCGGCGGATCTCTACATCGACGAAGGCAACGGCATTAAGCTTCCCGCTCGCCTGCTCGGTGATGCTCTTGTTTCACCGTTCAAGTACGACAATGTTCTCCTCATCTCAACAATGCGCCTGCGCGGCGAGGTCCTTGAGGAAGAGATCCTTACGGTCGACGACAAACCCGCAACCTCGGGCGTTCAGCCAATGCAGGCCAAAGGCATTAAGCGGCTCGAGTTCCGCCGAGTTCCGGATAACAAATAGCTAGCGTCCAAAGAAAGCGAGGAATCTCAAAACGGCAATATCGCCGGGATCGACATCCAAGCCTGGCTGCGGTTAATAAGGTAAATTATCAGGGCAATTATCGCGGCATGCGTGCCCAGGATGGCCCAGCCGGAGCGGTCTAGGCGTTTCGTTTCGATCCAGCCGGTCTGAGCGGTCTGCAGCCCGATCGACAAGAGAAGCGCGCCGTACGGCAGGTATTTTATAAACAACAGCCACGAGGTCACGCCGATGTTCTTCAGCCGCATCACGTCCAGCACGGCCCCCGCGATCATCGTCGCCAGCGTCACGACCTGAAAAACCCTGCTCTCCGGCCCGAAATAGGCGATCGAAAAGATCGTCACCACGATCAGCATCACCCGACCCAAAAAATAATACAACCGCCCAACGCCCGGATAACCGCCCTCTAGTGTTTCGTCGCTCATACTTCTTACCGACATCCTAACATCTGAGCCCGCCAGCACAAAGAAAATACTCCACCCGAGACCGGATCTTCGTCCAAACGTATGTCAGGCCCGGGCGAGCCTTTGTCAAGATTCTGAGTTCCTGCGTCAATAACCGCCAAATCTCACATCCGCGACCGCGACGTGAATCGCTTGCAACTAAGGTCTGACGCAAACCCTGACATTGCCATGTTAAGCCACAATAGCTATCGCTGAAGCCTCCGAGGTCGGAGACACTTACCGACTTCACCGAGTGGTGAAATCGGTAATAAGATCGTAACGGACATAGAATTCCTTTGTACCTTCCTGAATGTCAAAATTCTCTTTAAGCTCGTCAATCATCGGAACAAAAATGCGGTTTGCCGTAATTATTGTAGTGGTCGGAATTGAAAGTCCGCCGGTTTTATCATCCGAGAGTTTTTCCTTGAGTTCGATATCGTAGTAAAGAGTCAGTCGGTTAGACGCGTGAGTGAAAATATAGACCAATTTGTGCATACTCCAAATGACTTTTGTAGTATGGGGCTCCAGAAAAAACTCCTGTTGCGTTTTAAAGACTTTATCTGACAAGGCCAAAAACAACGAGAAGTTATTAAGATGAGGATAGGGTTGACCTGTCCTCAGAATTTTCATGTCTGTTCTATCGGTTCGGATTATCGACGGTAATGCAGCATATTCGTCAAATGAGGCCTCAACTGCCCCAGCGTCTTGCAAAATACTGGGTAATTCCTGCTCTACTGTTCCGACTTGATTCTGGCCAACGGATTGACTGTGGCTTTTAATTATCGTCGATGATTTTCTCAATACATCCGGAAAATCAATACTTCCGGATACGTAGTCGCTCATCAATGATTCAAGTGCCCCCATGTCCGAAAATTCGTATTTGAAGAGTTCGCGATTTCGCATCAATATCTTATGTAGCGCGTCTGCGCCTTCTTTGGTCGATGACGGTACGTAAGATGAAAATTTTTGATATAAATGGTTTCTAACAAAATCCTTCACGAAACCTTCGAAAACCTCCCAGGCCGTATCATATGCCTGCAATACCTGTTGAACTGAGGACGATTCCCGAGAAAGATATATCGTGACTATGCCGTCGTTTAACTCGACTAGGCTTGGAACCTGATAACTGATTTCCGCAATAAAAACTCGTACCTCAGAGATCAGATAATCGTCATTCAAGATCGTTGTTACTCGAAGGGTCAACGAGACCTCGGCGATAGACAAATCTTTGCGATCAAATGTCCTTAGGACTGCAGCATGATCTGGGACTTCCTCGATTCCTTTAGAGACAACCAAAGATGACTGAATTCTTCTACGTGGATTTTCTTGGCTTAGCAGAAGTAGATATGAATTCTCATTTCCAAACTCATTTATGGTCTTAGCATCTCTACCCGTGTAATAAAATACTTTGCGGCCCGCTACCGTGGAAGAAATATCCCTCAAGCTCCATCGCTCGGAATCTGGACGAACCTCAATTTTGATATTGCCAGCCAAATCAAATCTATTGGTTGACGAAACATAATTCAGGAAATAGGGATTGTTGTCCGCAATCTCTAGTTTTGAAATCGACTCCCCAATCTTCCTCTCCACAATGTTGACGATTTGGGTAACCAGTTGGATGCTCTCCCGACTTAAGGCCTCCCGACCAGCCGTCGGATGTAAGGAAGATAAATTCACAATCCCTCCCAGATTGAAATGCCCAGAAACTGGAACTGGAGCAAGGCCAAAATAGTTTCTTAGGCCATAAACGCTACCCAACCCTTGGGAAAGCACAATTTCCCCTCTTATCTCTTGTTCACCTTGAAAAATATTATTGCAAATAACCTTGATTGAATTCTGTCCCACGTAGATCAAAGTCAAGTCAAACCGGAACCCGTCCTGAGATATTTCGTGCTTTTCTTCCGATACAACGCTTTCGGTCTTTGCTGCAGAAAATTCAGAAAAGTCATTCTGACTGATGTTATTCCCATTGAGATAGACTGGAATCGGAAGAAATCGAACGTAGGGACTGA
Source organism: Acidobacteriota bacterium (assembly GCA_031398645.1). Classification (GTDB taxonomy): domain Bacteria; phylum Acidobacteriota; class Blastocatellia; order Pyrinomonadales; family Pyrinomonadaceae; genus OLB17. The sequence goes on along the minus strand of JANNNS010000321.1, from coordinate 3,502 downwards.
GGTAGCCAATAGCACCCTCCACAGTCAAGTTTAGATTGTCATCAAGTTCCGCGATTACTTTAGTTCCAGATTCGCGATCCTCAGTCTGGACATCGACGTCAATACACTTTTCTGTAATTGATAAAGATTCTCTCTGAGCGGAAGTCACTATGGTCTTATTTTCGCCCCAAAAATGCGTAATCACCTTAATTGATTTGCAGACTCCGAAGTTTGCCATAGCGCCAATTCCGAAGGTCCCCACGACGCCCGCTTTCTGGGCAATCTCATTATTTTTGCCGCTTGAGCCGGCTTTCCAAAAATTATTTGCAACAACGTCCTCGTTCATCCCGATTCCATTGTCTTCGATCGTGATAAATGAAGAATCGATTGTCACGTCGATTTTCGGCTGGAACGACAAAGGATTTTCAACTTGTTGCCGCATCAAGATTGCGTCATATCCGTTCTGGATGTTCTCGCGGAGCAATGCATAGGGCGAGTCGTAAATATCGTTTGACAGGATTTCAAGAATTCGTCGAACTTCAATTTGAAATGAAAGTCTTGTTGTTTCACTCATTGTAAGATGGCTCTAACTTTGCGGACTAAAACTCCCAAGGTTGCATCGGTCGAATTAAAAGCGGCTGCTTGAACAAGCAAGTTTTGCATAGCGGATTTGTCGCCATTCTGAATTGCGGACTGGAGAGCGAGAATAAACTCTTGATCTGTATTCGGTTTCGAGAAAATTTCTAATGCTAATGTGAGATTCCCTTCCTGGATTATGCATTCAACGAGGAATTTCCGAACGAACGGATCCTCTAGATCCAAAGTTAAAAGGTCTCGGATGGCCTCATCGGTAAGACCGCTTTTCATTTTTCGTTCGATTTCCAAAAGGGAAATTTCCAACTCCGCCTGCTCTGGTTTTTCGATGTTTATTCGGTAGTAACTAACCAAGTTGGAATCAATTCTCCCGGCTTTCCATATGGGGTTATCAAAAGTGGAAGTGTCGGTTTTCTCACGCGTGTGCAAAGTAATTGCCAAAATTGGGTGATTCGTCATCCCAAACAACTTCAATTAAGTTGTATTGTCTATTGTTGCCAGTTGGTAGCTCGCTAGGCCCAGCACAAAGGGTCCCGGCGCTGAAAACAATGACCTTTTTTTGTTCGATAACGTCACTAAATTCATGGATGACTTCCGTCTTGTGCTGATGTCCATGAAACCCCAATGAAATTCCCGAATTAATGAAGCTCTTTAGATGGGCGTTATCCATATAATTAACTTCGTAAGGGGATCCCTTTGTGTTATGGTGCCACGTCGCCAAGATCAAACGGCCTTTTTTTCTAAAGTCACGAATTGCTAATTTAGTATTCGCTATACAATCCGGATGAATGTCTCCGACAAACTGCAAATGATCATTTCCGTAGCAGCTGTTGTAAGCGATGACTGTTATACCTAGTTCAGGTAGGTCAAAGATATCCTGTTGCTCAGCCGGATCCAGGGAAAAAGATCGTGTTCCTTCATATAGAGCTTCATAGAAGGTAGCAAAGGCCTTAAATCGCTTAGCGTATTTCTCGAGGTCGGTAATCTCGTAAAACGATAAATCCCGCCAGTTCCATCGAATTTTTGAAGTGTGGCTTAATGCCCCTCTGAGATATTGTGACTTCACCTTATCCGCCGAGTCGAATATCTCATTTCTTTCGATTACGGTCATACTCTCCTTTGAATACTTCCAATCAACATCGTGATTTCCGGGAACGACTACCAACCCGCGTTTGTTCCCGTTCAGGAAGTGCTCGACCATCCGATTGAGAAATTCGCGTGCCTCCTCATATTGTTTCGCAATTATGTCGGCAGAGTTTACTGGATCCGCTGAACCTAGAATTATATCGCCACTAACGATTATCAAATCTGGCGACTTTATTTGAACGGGTTCTGAGCGAGTGTAACTATCTTGATCAGTTACCAGCGAGGCTAGGAGAGATGAGTTAGAAATTCCGGCCTCCATACTCCGGTGAAGGTCTGAAATGTGCAAAATGGAAATCGTTCTTGGCATCTTCTGCTTAGCTGACGGCATTCGGTATTGAGGGAAATCCCTCTTTCGTTATCTGGTCAGAATAAGGCTGTTTAGGTCTCATCGCAAGGGGATGTATTTGCCTGCAGTATTGCAACTTGAAAAGAGGCCCACGCTCGCTGACGGCAAGCAATCGAAATTCGTCGCCTTCAGCGACGGTCGGATCCGGAACATTTGGCCCAGGGATCCGCTCACCGATGGTTCGCTGCTCCCCGGGCTTTAATATTTGTCGCTTTCACCGACCGGACCAACATTCTTGGTTCCGGCGGCTGGCCCGCATATTTGCGGAAAACCTATGCCGCAGCTCGATCCTCTGGCCCTGGCCGCTTTTTACCTCGCAATAATCCCTTGACTTCAGATGGGACGCTGTGCAATACTTGCAACCCTGCGTTTTGCGGGCTTTCGCGGGCGCTGATATTTGAAAATTCCTAAGTTGGGGCTAAATGTCCCGCGTGGGAGAAAAAGCCTCAAAAATTGATCAGAAAATTGTTTGTTTAAATTTTGCGAGACACGCGTCGATAATGCGGACAAGCATAATGAACACAGTCATTTGCACGTCCCAAGAGGATGCGGGACAAAGCGGGTTCGTCCCGGGAAATGAGGGATGAATTAAGCGTCCCGCGTCGGGGAAACGAGATAAACGCCTTGCAGATACTGACTAAAAGCGGCGTTGCCGTCCGTCCCTTGTAACCCCATCACGGGACGGGCGACTCACATCATCTGGCCGGTTATGACTGCAGCTTCTTGGCTACTTTCTGAACCTCATCCAATACCCGAAGCAGGTTGCCGCTCCAGAGCTTTTCGATCTGCTTTTTACTGTATCCGCGGCGAACTAGTTCAAGCGTTACATTAAACGTTTCGGCAGCATTATCCCAGCCTGCAACTCCGCCGCCACCGTCAAAATCGGAGCTGATGCCGACATGATCGATGCCGATCTTTTTGACCATATAGTCGATATGATCCACGAAGTCTTTGACATCAACATCGGGAACATCCTTTAGCCGCTCACGAATTATAGGGTTTGTTCGGGTTCTGAAATCCTGGACCTTGGCCATATACGCGGTGCGTTCGGCCTCGGGCAGTTTTAGTACTTCGGCCCTGGGCAAGACGGCAAATCCTTCCTTGGCACCAAGTTCCCTGCTGATCTCGGCCGTTTTTGCCGAACGTGCCTCGCTCTTAGCCCTGTTAACGTAACTTCTGAAGGCGACGGTCTGTACCACGCCGCCATTTGCTTTTATCAGGGCGATCTGCTCGTCGTCGAGGTTGCGGCTGTGGTCGCACAATGCCCTTGCACTGGAATGGGAAGCGATGACCGGGGCCTTGCTAAGCTTGATGGCCTGGATGTTCGCCTGTTTCGATGGGTGAGAAAGGTCGATCATGATGCCCCACTTGTTCATCTCGGCAACCGCCTGTTTCCCGAGGTCGCTGAGGCCGTTGTGGAGCCATTTGTTGTCAGCT
>JANNNS010000307.1:0-11312 GCA_031398645.1 Acidobacteriota bacterium | reverse complement strand
AGACCGGCACTCTGACCATCTGAGTTACCCGTCAAAAAAAATAACGGACGATGTCGCCGGTTCGAATCCGGCCATTCGGAGCGATCCGAATGTAGCTCAGCCTGGTAGAGCACGTAAAGGTCTTTTCACTGTTGTCGCCGTTCTTTTTTTTGACGGGTAACACAGATGGTCAGAGTGCCGGTCTGTTAAACCGGAAGTCGCGGGTTCAAGTCCCGCCCTGTCAGCCACTTTTCTGCAGCGAATGCAGATGGAACTACATGACTCATAATCAGCCGGTTGCGGGTTCGAGTCCCGTCATCTCGCCTTGCGAGGTGTAGCTCAATGGTAGAGCAGCTTTGTTTCGTCGCTTTTTGTCGCTGCAACTCTCTCTTGGGTGAATGCCGAATGGACTACATCCACCACCAGCGCGCCTCGCGGAGCAGGAAACTCCGGTGATCCTAAGTTGTTCATGCGCAAAATGTCTTTTCAATCTTGTCACCCGACTAAATTTTTCAAGTTTTCATAGGAGGAGATCATGGCAAATAAGAATTTGTTCAAATCAATCGTTGGAATGCTGTCGCCGAAAGCCGACACAATTAATGAGGCCGGCGGGATCGCCTACAAGCTCTCGCCTAAACAGGCGTTGGCACAGTACGCCGCGACCGGATGCTTCAGCCGCACGTTTTACGCCAATGCTGACGAGCAGATCGAAAAGGTTCTAGGGTTGGCGAATGAGGTAGAGCCTGATTTCGTCGCTAAGACCGCGGTCTACGCTCGCGAGAGCGGAAACATGAAAGATATGCCTGCGTTTTTGCTCGCAGTTCTATCGGTTCGCGATAAAGCTCTATTCGAACGCGTCTTCCCGCGGGTTGCCGATAACGGAAAGATGCTTCGGAACTTTGTTCAGATCATGCGTTCGGGTTCGGTGGGACGAAAGTCCCTCGGTTCGCTTCCGAAACGAATGATCCGCGAGTGGTTCGAGGAGCGAGGTCCTGAGCAGATCTTCAAACAGTCTGTCGGTCAGTCGCCTTCGATCGCCGACATTCTGAAGATGGTCCACCCAAAGCCGACCGATGCTGAGCGTGAAGCTCTCTTTGGTTACTTCATCGGTCGCGAGATCGATGCGGATAAACTGCCCGAGATCGTTAAGCGATTCGAACGATTCAAGGCAGGTGACGCTGCCGAAGTTTCGGATGTTCCATTCCAGATGCTGACTGCTTTGCAGCTCGGTGTTAAAGAATGGACGGCGATCGCTCGCAACGCTCCATGGCAGATGACTAGAATGAACCTGAACACGTTTCAGCGTCACGGTGTTTTCGCCGACGAGGAAATGGTAGAGATCATCGCCGAACGTCTGCGAAATGCCGAGGCGATCAAACGTTCGCGTGTGTTCCCGTTTCAGCTGATGTCCGCATATAAAGCTGCGGAAGCTAACAGCGGAATTCCGCGACAGATCACCGAGGCTCTGCAGGATGCGATGGAGATCGCGACCGAGAACGTGCCGAAGATCGACGGAAAGGTTTACGTCTTTCCCGACATCTCTGGTTCGATGCACTCGCCGGTGACCGGTTTCCGAAAGGGAGCTACGTCGACTGTCAATTGCATTGAGGTTGCCGCTCTCGTCGCAGCTACGCTGCTTCGAAAGAATCCGACGGCGGAAGTGATTCCGTTCTCGGACGACATTGTTGAGGCTCGCCTGAATCCGCGTGATTCGGTAATGACGAACGCTCGGATCTTGGCCGAACTGCCTTCGGGCGGAACGAACTGCTCGGCACCGCTGAAGGAGCTGAACCGCCGAAAGGCCAAGGGCGATCTGATCGTCTACGTCTCGGATAACGAGTCGTGGGTCGATACGAAACGCGGCTGGAACAGCGGTACAGAGACGATGCGGCAGTGGAACGAGTTCAAGTCGCGTAACAGCGATGCAAAACTCGTGTGCATCGATATTCAGCCCAACGCTCACACGCACGCACAGGAACGTCGCGACATCCTCAACGTTGGCGGATTTTCGGATCAGGTTTTTAAGCTTGTTTCGGCATTCGCAAACGGAGGACTGAGCGACGGTCACTGGGTCGCTGTGATCGAACAAGTTGAGATCTAGGCCTTTGCGACTTTGCGGCTTTGCGGGATTATGTTTCCGCAAAGACGCACAGAGAAACCAAACCTTGGCGAATGCTTGTGGGAGTACATGGTCAATGCCTTTCGAGGCATCGAGTTCGAGTCTCGGCCGCCGTCGTAAGGTGGCGGATCTCTCACGCACTCTTGTCGCCAGTCGGGGCGAATGCCGATGTGATTACATTGTCTGCAAAACAAAAACACATCACATCGAATTTGTCGCCCCGATCTTTAATATTTTTCATCAAACAAAGGAGGAAGTTATGCCACATAACAAACTAAAAGTCGCCGGAGCTGAGGCTGACGTCCTCTCGTGGGTTACTCATGAGATGTCGGCCGATGAACACAAAATGCTCCGCAACGTATCGCGTCTGCCGTGTCTTTTTAAGCACGTGGCTCTTATGCCGGACGCACATCTCGGTATTGGTTCGATGGTCGGATCGGTCATCGCGACCAAGGACGCAGTTATTCCCGCAACTGTCGGAGTAGACATCGGCTGCGGAATGATGGCTGTGAAGACGCCGTTCAAGAGCGGAATTCTCGATCGCAAGATGGCGGAATTTCGTCACGAGATCGAGCGTGCGATCCCTGTCGGGTTCAATGATTACAAAGAACCTGTCGACGAATCGAACGAGTGGGAAGGCTGGTCGGAATTTGAACAGCTTCACTCAGGCGTACAGGACCGAAAGCGAAAAGCTATGAAGCAGCTCGGAACGCTCGGCGGCGGAAACCACTTTATCGAGGTTTGCCTTGATACCGAGGACCGCGTCTGGCTGATGCTTCATTCCGGATCGCGAAACATCGGTAACGAGGTCGCGACTCGGCATATCGCTACGGCGAAATCACTTCACGACCTGAACACGCTTCCCGACCCTGCTCTGGCTTACTTCGTAAAGGGCACGGACGAGTTCAAGGCGTATTGGCATGACGTCGATTGGTCGCAGCGTTACGCTATGCGAAACCGTGAGGTGATGATGGATCGCCTGATCCGTTCATTCAACCGAATGTTCAATGACCAGGAAACGTGGGAGCCCGACGTCCGCGTCAACTGCCATCACAACTACGTCGCAAACGAGGAACACTTTGGCGATAAAGTTTTCGTCACTCGAAAGGGAGCGATCAACGCCGAAGCCGGACGCTTTGGAATTATCCCGGGCTCGATGGGAGCGAAATCGTTCATCATCAAGGGCCTAGGAAATCCCGATTCGTTTAACTCTTGCTCGCACGGTGCCGGCCGAAAAATGTCACGTACCAAAGCGAAGCAGAAGTTCACTCGTGAAGACCTGGAAAACCAGACCGCCGGCGTCGAGTGCCGTAAGGACAAGGCTGTGATCGACGAGATCCCCGGTGCCTATAAGGACATCGAGGAAGTCATGCGAGCCCAGTCCGACCTCGTCGAGGTGGTGGCCGAGCTGAAGCAGGTCATCTGCGTTAAGGGGTAGAAGAAACGGGCCCGCATAGTCCTGCGGGTCCGAAATCTTAAAAAAAAAAGCCCATTCTTGCGCCAGTCACGCGTGGTGGCGCAAGTGGAGCAAGGTGGCGCAAGAATCGACTTTTTTGCGATTTCGTCGATTTTTGTTCCGTTCCGCCGTGATGGAACAAGCGGAACAAAATGGGCTTCTTTCTTCATTCGCCTTGTTGCAGCATACAACCCTAGACCCAGGAAGATGCTCTCCACCAAAACTTTAAGGGATTTTAGGGGCAAGGAGCTTTTGCACTCCCGACTATCGCCCGCACATTGCACGCGAATCCAATTTATATTCGGCTCGGGTAGTTCGAGTGCAAGTCCTTCTGTTCCCGTTTACGACTTTCGGGGTCTCGGCTGGGACGGCGGTAATTATGGAAGCCCATCTGTAAAGCTGGACCGCTCGCCGACGAGCTTGTCACCGGGAACGCCAGTTACGTTCGGCCTTGCGGCGGATGGCTGGAAGGAGGAGAATGCGGATCGCGATTATCCCGAAACGTGCCCATCGCCAGTAGCGGCCGAACTTTTTCTTTGCCCCGGCATCTGTGGCAAGGGCACGAACTTCGTGTACAAAGAGAGTGGTGTTTGGCTGGACCTCGGTCGCTTCCAACGACCACACGATCTTCACCTGGTCCGGCTCATTATAGGCAACGAATTCATCAGCCGGGATCGGTGTGAAGATCACGTCGCCGAACCACGGCTGGCATCGGGCACCACAGATCAGAAGCTTCCCCGGTTCTTCGGCCAAAGTTCCCCATCCAAGCCGACGGGTCTCCTCGACAATGCCCATTGGCTCGCGTTCATCCGGTGTACCTCCGAGTATGAACTTCCGTATTCTCACGATCAGCCAGATGAGGAAGATCGACTGCATGTCAAAATCGTACGCGGCTTGCATTACCATACCGGGCGGAGCCTCGATACGACGCTCAAATCGTTCGCGAACATCGGTGGCTGGCATGAATCGATCGAGGTTTGATTTCATTTTTCGTTCAAAAAACGTATTCCTTTCAGAGATGATACGAACCTGCTTTTCTTTATTATAATTGGGATGTGCGAGTTAAGAAATTCAGATGCATCCACTGCGGCGGGCCGAAGGTCAATCCGTATTCGACGCCATATATAATGTGTGATTTCTGTGGTTCTTTCACTGATATTGACTTCGCGATAGGGGTCGAAACGTGGACTGAGAACAGCGGCGCGACGGTTGGCTATCAGTTCAAGAAAGCGGAACTGATGACCCTATCGCAGACGGCTCTGGCGGCAGGTGATCGTGAAAGTTATTACCGGCTGCAGCGTGAGTACTGGGACTACTACTATCAGAGTTTTCCAGCCTACTTGCCGCCGACGATAGATGATGTCGTTAAATATAATCTCTATCTGGACATCTGTGCCGCCTCAAGTGTCGATAGCGGTTTCGATCCGAAGTGGCGGCAGTATGCCGCCCATCAGCAGCTACTGCAAAGCTCGGTCGCCTATGTTCAAACGGACAGCGGAACGAAGGCTGAGAGCAAAGGCTTTTTTGCTCTGGCTGAATTTTTCGCAACAATGACGCGTGATGGGATGAGGATCTTTTATGAGGACCCGCGGTACGCGATCATGCACGAACTGCTTCCAGAACAAGTTCATTTCAAGATGAAAACGTCAATGTTCGTGCAGGCCTGGCTTCCCTATCTGACGGATGATGACGGCAGCAGGCTATTGAAGATGCTTGGATTTTCAAACGAGTACGAAGACATCGAACGGCCAAACGGCAATACCGTCCAGTGTTCGAACTGCGGAGCCGGGATATTCGCACCGGCGGATTCGTATCGCGTGTTCTGCGACAAATGCCGAAACACAACGCCGGTCAAGTCGCAGTTTTTCTGTATGTCCTGCGGATCGGCAAACTCGGTCCCATCGAATCCGGCAAAGGCGATCGACTGCGAACGGTGCGGTATTGCGAACCGATTGATCAGGCCATACTTTGGTTAGGCTTATCGGCTCCCGCAAGCTTTGCCGCGATCCATGCCATTGGAATGTAGGCGAAGATAAGGTCGACCGCAATGAACCACACAGGCGCCGGGATCATGAACGACGCCGCAATTCCACCGATCAGGAATATCACGCCCAGCACGAGCGCTACCTTTAGCTTGTGGCCCACCGAGATCACAGCCGCAACAAGAGCTCCAACCAGCGTTCCGAGAGCATGTGCGAGAAAGGGAAAAATGAAGTGCTGGGCCTGAAGCAGCGGAATGCCCGCCTTCATTCCTTCCATGGTGGTCAAATCAACCCCGGGCGGCGGCGGGATCAACGACGGCCCTACCGTCACTAACAGACCGTTTACGAGGCTACCGGCGACGAAACCTGCGATTACTGCCAGAATGTTTCTGATCATAGAACTCCTTACGTCAAACCCGCAATGTGCGGAGCAGGCGACTGATCTTTTATGTAGGTATAGACCATTCTTATACGACGTTTCCGAAAAAACGTCTAGTATGCACCGGAAGTCTTAAGACTGCCGCGGCCGAATATGTGGCAGGTGAAGCTGCATTTATCGCACTTCGCTCCCACATCTGGTCTGACATTTTCGTTACGCAACAACATATTGTGCTTGCCTTGAGCAGGCGTTTGATATTACATTACAGGGTAGAACCGTATAGGTGCGCCCGAAGCAAGGAGGAGGATGAGTTTGTTAACCGGACGAGTATTACTGTTGAACTTTTCTTACGAGCCGCTAGGCACTGTCGGCGTGGCGCGAGCTGTGTGCTTGTGGTTTCGCGGAGCGGTTTTTGTCGAGGAGAACGATGGAGACAACGTGCTTCATTCACCATCGACCGTATTTCCTGTGCCTTCGGTGGTCCGATTGCGTCATTACATACACGTACGCCGCAACCGGCCTGAAACCACGATGAAGCGTGCCCGCGTCTACATCCGTGACCGTTACCGCTGTCAGTATTGCGGCGACCACCGTCACGCAAAAGATCTGACGCTCGATCACATTCTGCCGCGTGCACAGGGCGGCGAGAGCACGCCTGCTAATTTGGTCACGGCCTGTGTAAAGTGCAATCAGCGTAAAGGAAATCGCACGCCCGAACAGGCACGCATGCCGCTGCTGACTTCGCAAAAGCTACTTCGCCTGGGACTGGATCACGTTTTGCTTTGCCACTACGCTGAGTCGCGTCCCGAATGGAAGAAGTATCTGTTCATGGATGTCGACGAACCTGCTGTTATCAGCGCGGCAGCATAGCCGGCCTCCGACCCAGAATTGCGATCGCGGCCTGACAGGTTGCGATCGCATTTTCATTTTTGGCTAAGTAACAGGTTCTCACCTATATGCCGAATCGAATCGAAAAACACGATCACGAATTCCGGCTTTTTGCACCCACGATCACCGAAGCATGCTTGATCGCCGACTTTTCTGACTGGAAAGAGATTAGGATGGAGAAGGGTGCCGATGGCTTTTTTCGCTCAACGCGAAAGCTCGCCGACGGTTCCTATCAGTATCGCTATAAGGTGCGGTCAAAAAGCTGGTTCAATGAGCTGGACGAGTGGAAGACCATCACCGACCCGTATGCAACGAACGTCGACCCCGAGACGCAGAACTCGATCCTGCATTTAAAGAACGGGAAGAAGATCGTTGATGAATACGTATGGACGTCCGATGACGTGCCGCTGCCAGAAAATGATCGACTGGTCATCTATGAACTACACGTAGGTGATTTTTCTGGCGGTGAGGAAGACGGCTATTCTCGCGGAAAATATATCGACGTGATCGCTAAACTGAACTATCTCGCCGATCTCGGCGTCAACGCGATCGAGCTGATGCCTCTCAAATCAAACCCGGGCGACTTTAACTGGGGCTACTCGCCGATACATTACTTCGCACCCGAGCCGAGTTTTGGCTCGACGGCGGAATTGAAGGAGCTTATCGACAAGTGTCACGCGCTCGGTATCCGAGTGATCGTAGACGGAGTTTACAACCACTCGAGCACGGAAAATGCGCTTACCCAGATCGACCATGATTATTGGTATCGGCATGAAGGAAAAGACCCCGAACAGAACTGGGGGCCGGAGTTTAATTACGAGCTTCGCGATGAAAAGTTGGGGATAAATCCGGCTCTTGAATTTATCCTCGATTCGATCCGTTTCTGGATATTCGAATACCGGATCGACGGAATTCGTTTCGATGCGGCAAAGCAGATCGACAGTTTTGACGCCCTCGGTTCGTTCGTCAAAAACTCGCGGCTGATGTCCGCGATGAAGCCTTTCTTTACGGTCGCGGAGTTCATTCCGCCAACGCCCAGCGTGACCGAACCGGTCGGGCCGGTCGAAAGCTGCTGGAATGACAGCTTTATGTACACCATCGTCGAATACCTCGGCGGCGGCCCGTTGTACTTTGAGCAGATAAAAGACGCTATTGACCCGACGCGAATCGGATTTTCGTCGGTCACAAGCGTCACAAACTACCTTTCGAATCACGACCAAAATCGCCTTTTTAGAAAGCTCGGTGAGAAAGGCATTCTCGACGAAGAATTATACCGCCGGGCAAAGCTAGGCGCGTTGATACTGATGACGAGCCTTGGGGTTCCAATGATCTGGATGGGCGAGGAATTCGGCGAGCACGCGGTGATCTCCGAGCAGAGCAATAAGATAAATTGGACGCTGCTCGAAAGCGAGCCAAACAAGGATCTTTTACATTACTACACAACGCTGATCGGGCTTCGGACCGCGAATTCTGCCTTTCGATCGAACAAGATCGACTTCTTCCACGAAGATGCCGGCCAAGGCGTTCTCGGGTTCCATCGTTATGACGAGGCAGGAAACAGCGTTGTGGTCGTGCTGAACTTATCAGATTCCGATCTGGAGGGTTATACCATCCCAAACTTCCCGCTTTCCGGAAAGGCCCGTGAGTGGACGCGAGAACAGGACATCGATATCGCGGATCATTCGCTAACTTTGGGCTTGCCCAGACGCGACGGATTTGTGTTTACAGTTGCTTGATCCTTCGATGCGAATGTTAGGACCTGGGCCGCTCGCCGGCTATTCAGTTTCCTATGAGACAACGATATGAAACTGCTTTTGATTTACGGACCACCCGCTGTTGGAAAATTGACAGTAGCAAACTATTTAGCGAAACGAACCGGCTTTAAGGTTTTTCACAATCATTTAAGCATCGATGCCATCTTGCCGGTATTCGAGTTTGGGTCTCAGCCGTTCTTCAAACTAGTGGAAATGATCCGCGTCGAGACCGTGGCTGAAGCTGCCCGCGGGAACGTTGATCTTATCTATACGTTTTGCTACGCCAAAGGTCTCGACGAAATGCACGTGGAAAAGGTAGAGAGAGCGGCCCGCGATAACGGCGGCGAGATATTTTTTGTACTGCTGACGTGTGATGCCGATGAACTAAAACGGCGCATCGTGCAGGAGGACCGGCGAAAGTTCGGCAAGGCTAACACTGTCGAGATGATGGAAATGTTTCTTGAGACCTACGACCTGTCGTCGGCCGTTCGCTATTCGGACACGCTGATGATCGACAACACCGGCCTGTCACCGGATGACGCCGCCGAACGGATAATCGAGCACTTCGGATTCGAGCAGCAGGACTTGAAAACGAATTAGATTATGGGTTAACCTTTGGGCCCGAAATTAGACGGAATGATTCGGGCCACGGGCCGGTTTCATTCCGTCTTTATTTCGGAGAATAATAGTATGAATAGGAAATTTAAGAATGAAGGTGAGATCCGGGATATGGTTCGCTCGTTCGAGGAAGGAGAGATCTCACGGGAAGAATGGAGACATGCGGAACACCTTACAGTAGCACTTTACTATCTGTCACATTACGACATCGAGACCGCGACAATGAAAATGAGAGACGGCATCTTCAACCTTCTCAGGTCTTTCGCCGTCGATCTGACAAAAGAGATGCCGTACCACGAGACGCTGACGATTTTCTGGATGCGGACCATTGCCGAATTTTCGAGCTCGCGCAACAATATATCCCTACTGGAAAAAGCGAACAGCCTCGTCGAAGTTTTCGACAAGAACTATCCGCTCCGGTTCTATTCACGTGAAGTTCTCTTCTCGGAAGATGCCCGTAAGGAGTTTATAGAAGGAGACCTCACGGCCACAACGTCGGCATTTTCGGCTTCGCGATCAGAACAGACCTCTTGACGGTCCGGGAAAGCAAGAGATGATGGACGTGGGATGGCCGTGCTTTTCTTCGTACCAATCATTAAGGTCTTTATAAGATCCAGCGGTCACACCGACGCATTGCTCATCTGGTACCAGATCTCGCGAATTCCATTGTCGATTTTTATATACATCGCATAAACATCGCGCTTGAACAACTCATATCTTGCTGCGGAGCCTCCGCTGTGCGAGTAATAGCCAATGCCATTCCGAATCTCAGCCAATGCGTTTTTGGTATGCTTCGAAACGGGCTCTTCCAAGTGCTTGCCGATAGCTATACTGCGGGCGGCTTGCTCCGGCAAATAATCGTAGCGATTGCTGGTGCGGTATGTGTGAATCCCCAATTTGAACTTCCGAAGCATCTTCACGATCACCGTCCGTGCCTCGGGGTCCAGGATAGTTGTCGGATCTTCTTCGATCTCCTGCAGGTAGAGGCTTGTCTATGATTCGAGCAACTCATCCATTGAACGAGAGTCAATGTTGTTCTTGAGCCAGTCGTCCTGACGCTTTTTTACAGGATCGATCGGATCTTCCTTTGGCTTAAAACCTCCGGGAAAGTAGCCCGGAACCGTCAGCCAGGAGGCCCTTAATGCAAGGTCACGCTCCGTTCGCGGACCGACGACACCGTCAACGTGCTTATGATTCGCTTTTCGCTGGAATTTACGTATGGCCTCAATTGTGGCCGCGTTGAGCGTGCCATCAGCCCCGAAACTCCCACCAAAGCCCGTTGACTGCAGTGCCTCTTGCACCCACTTGATATAGGCACGAGATGACTTGTTCGTATCGACGTTATTGATCGCGATCAGGTAATCCTGCGTGGCCCGCTGCCATTCTTAGTCGGACAGCCGGTGCGTGACTGGAATTCCTTTACCCACGCCCGGTAAGATCCGCTGACCGTCCCGTCCGATTTAAGACCGGCAAAGACCAGCCGATTCAATGAATGCTTTACCCAAACAATATAATCAGGATCGTGAACTACGCTCATATAATTTCCCTCTAATAATAAAAGATCTGCCAGGCCCGGTTTTGAGCCCAAGGTTTAGGTCCCTCACTGTCTAATGCGACCATTTCTTGCAAAAGCTATCACTGGATAGCGAAATTTTTTTCTATAGATTTTTGTGTGGTAAATTGATATTGATCCTTTTCGCATTTTTAGTCGGAAATGCCTGAAACGACAACACAAGAGGTCACTCAGCTTCTGCAAAAATGGACTGATGGCGACGCTGAAGCCTTGGATCAGCTAACGCCTGTCATTTACGCGGAGCTTCATCGTATCGCTCGGCGCTATATGCGTCGCGAGCGTGACGGGCACACCCTGCAAACCACCGCGCTTGTAAACGAGGCCTACGTTCGGCTGATAGATTGGAAAAACGCTAAGTGGGAGAACCGTGCGCATTTTTTTGGAGTATCGGCCCAGTTGATGCGCCGCATTTTAGTAGATTTCGCGCGTAAGCGGCCCAAAAGTAAGGACACGCCGATCCATTTGGTTTCTCTGGAAGAGGCAATGGCGGTCGCCGACGGTAAAGAGCCGGAGTTGGTCGCCCTGGATGAGGCATTGAACGAACTTGCAGAATTTGACGAACGA
>JANNNS010000305.1:0-6720 GCA_031398645.1 Acidobacteriota bacterium | reverse complement strand
CTGTGTGCTTACAAATGTGCAATCACTATTTCGATTTTGATACTCGCCTGCCGTCGTTCGCTATCCCTTGCCAAGTCCTTTGTCAGATTCTGCCAGTCCGCTAAGCGCGGCCCTTTCATCGGCCTTCTTCGGTTTGCCGCCGATTGCTGATTTGGTTGAAGAAGTCAACGAAGGCGATGAAGTTATCAAGGTCATCCTTGGTGCGGAGGGTATACTGCTCAATCGCCTGCTGCTGTTCGACGCCTGGAAAATGACGTTCCGCCAGCTCAAGCTTCGCAAAGACCCGAACTGCCCTCTGTGCGGAGAGAATCCGACGATTCATTCGCTGATCGATTACGAAGAATTTTGCGGCTTGAAAACCCCTGTTGAAGAGCAGCCGGCGATCGAGGAGATTACGGCAACCGAATTAAAAGCTCTGTTTGACCGCGAAGAAGATGTTCAACTCATCGACGTCCGCGAGCCGTTCGAGTACGAGATTGCCCGCATCCCGACCGCTAAGCTCATTCCGCTTGGCGAGGTAGTAAACCGCATTTGCGAGATCGAAAGAGGGAAGACCACCATCGTCCAATGCAAAGGCGGCGTCCGAAGCTCAAGAGCTATAGGTTACCTAAAGGATGCGGGCTTTGAGGGCAGGCTGATAAATCTAAAAGGAGGTATCGCCGCGTGGTCGCAGGAAGTGGATGCGTCAGTGCCACGCTATTAAGGCTGTTTTCGCATTTAGCTCCGTTAGGAGCGATCTGTTTGTAGCGCGAAAGTTGCAAGAAATAAAGCTCCGTACGAACGGCAGAGAACACGCCGCTTCTACGGAGCTCGTTAGTTAGATAGAATGCAATTCCTACAAACAGGCCGCTCCTAGCGGAGTTTAAAGCTTAGGCGTTCGCGGTTCCTGCCTTTGCCAGCCGTCCGTTCACGGCATCCCAATCGATATTTGAGAAGAATGCCTCGATGTATTTGGGCCTGTCTGCCGGAGCATAGTCCTTGATAAAGGCGTGCTCCCAAACATCCATGATAAGGATTGGCGTGTAGCCTGCAACGTTACCGGTTTCGTGAAGGGTGATCCAGTGATTTGAGATCGCACCGTTGTTCGGATCCTGATAGGTCGCGGCCCAGCCGACGCCGCGCATTTTGCCGGTCGCATTAAAATCAGCTTTCCAAACGTCATAACTGCCGAAGCTTTCTTCTGCGGCTTTCACGAAAGCAGACGATTTGTCCGGATCGCCCGTGCCCTGCTTCTTCATATTCTCGAAGTAATATTCGTGTAGGACCATTCCGTTATATTCGAAGCCGAACCTGCGTTTCATTTCGCTGTATGCTGCCGTCTTGGTCGCATCCAATTCGCCGCCCTTGATCAACTCCGCGATTTTTTCGTTCAGCGTGTTCGTGTTCGTAACGTAACCCTCGTAAAGCTTAAAGTGCATTGCCAGCGTCTCGTTTGAGATGCCCGTAAGGTCGCTAAGGTCAAACGACTTAGCCTTATAGATAGTATTCAAACCCATGATTGTCTCTCCTTTTGTTAACAGTTAGAGCATTATATCAAACCGGACGGCACTATTCTTCAGGCCTAGTGCCAGGCGGCACTCCGGTCACGCTCGATTGATTGATGACCTTTACGTGCAGATCGTCATTGACCCGCACCTGACACGAAAGGCGCATATGATCGGTCATGTCCGGCTTGGTAGCCATGATGGCTTTTTCTTCCTCGCCGATCGGTCCTGGATCGCCCTGAACGATCTCGACCCGGCACGTCGTACACCTCGCGTTTCCGCCGCAGCGGTGCATGATGTCGATGCCGTTATCTTCAATACAAAGGACAAGTTTGCGGTCGCTTTCGCAATCAAATGACTGCGGGCCGGAAACGGTTTCAGCGGTGATTCTTGGCATTAATGGATGTCTCCCGAGATCGAATTGTTGACCTGATTTCTGCTTACTCTGAATTTGGCACAATGGCAAACCTAACGCAAGTGCAAGGAAGTTCAACGAATGCGCACCGAAGCTTCCTTCCCGACCGGGCCTTGATCGCCCTTATAAAGGACCTTTTCCAAAAACAACCCCGATGGCGGAGCCGTAAATTTGGCGGTTTCGACCTGGAATTTCAAAAGCCTTTCGAATGCATCGAATGTCAGATTTCCCCGGCCTAACTCTGCGAGCATTCCGACGATCCGCCGCACCATCTTCCATAGAAAGTGTGACGCCCCGATGCGAAAGCAGATCAGGTCGCC
This sequence comes from Acidobacteriota bacterium, assembly GCA_031398645.1. Lineage (GTDB taxonomy): Bacteria > Acidobacteriota > Blastocatellia > Pyrinomonadales > Pyrinomonadaceae > OLB17. The sequence continues at coordinate 4,501 of JANNNS010000305.1, read as the reverse complement.
GTCGGTAAACACTTCGGCGTGGACGACCTCGACTTTTGTCGATTGCTTCTTGCCTTCTTCCGTTTCACAGAACGAACGAAAATCGTGCTTGCCGACCAGCATTCGTGCTGCCTCTGCCATTGCTTTTGCGTCGAGTTCGTCTTTTATCCACCAGACAAAATTCTTCGCCATCGCGGTCCGTCGGGTCGAGATCTGGTAGATGTAATAACGTGCCACAGCGTCGTGGCGGGCGTGGAAACTGTCGGGAGCGTTCGAAACTTTGAGGATATTGATGTCGTGCGGCAGGATGTCGTTAAAGCCGAACTGTATCTGTTTCGGAGTGATGTTGGCTCTTAATTCATCGACCTTTAGATGTGCGACCTGCCGTATCGCGTGAACGCCCGCATCCGTGCGGCCTGAGCCATAGATCTCAAACTTTCCCGCAAACAACTGACGCGCGGCCTCCTGCATCTCGCCCTGCACAGACTTTGCATTATGCTGCATCTGCCAGCCGCGATACCGCGTGCCTTCGTATTCGAGTTCGAGTTTCCAGGTTGGCATTTATTTTCCGATCTTCACCTTTTCGCGTTTCTCATTGATCGCCACAAAGGTAAGGTCGGCAGACGTGACCTTAACGACCTCACCATGATTGCCGAACCGCTCGGCCTCGACATCGACGTGGATGGTGATCGAAGTGTTACCGACGCGCGTCGTTTTGGCGTAGAAGCTGACCAGATCGCCGATAAACACTGGCTCATGAAAGATCACTTCGTTCATCGCCACGGTCACAAACCGCTCATGTTTGGTATGCCTGACCGCCTCAACGCCACCCGCTATATCGATGTAGCTCAAGATAACACCGCCAAAAACGGTCCCGTGAGCATTAGTATCCCGCGGCATCATTGTCAGCCTTATAGCGGCATCGCGTGTGATTTGCTCGATCATAATGTTCTTACTTTGCGCTCTTTGTGTCTTTCCTTAGTGTCCTTTGTGTTGGAAAGATTTTTAATCACAAAGAGCACTAAGGGAAGACACAAAGATCACTAAGGTCAGAGCGTTCCGTTGATCACTCGTTTGATCCCATCCCTCAGCATTTCAACATTGAAGTTTATCAACAATCCCAAACGATAGTCGCCTAGCTTCAAGTAGGTGAGTGTCTGAGCCAGAAATATCGGATGTATAGCGTCACAGCTCTTCACCTCAATAACTAGAGAATTCTCAACGAGTATATCTATTCGGTAACCGCACTCAAGGTGAACCCCTTCAAATACTAAGGGCATTGCTTTTTGCTTTTCCGCCTTCAATCCTGACTGAATGATCTTGTAGTAGAGACACTCCTCATAAGCATTCTCCAACAAACCCGGACCAAGAGCCCGATGGACCTCAATAGCTAACCCGATCACTCGATTGGAAAGCTCATTCTCGTTCATAAGAATTTCTTCTTAGTGTCCTTTGTGTCTTCCCTTCGTGCCCTTTGTGTTGAGATCTTGTTTTAGCACAAAGGACGCAAAGGGAAGACACAAAGGGCACAAAGGTTCTATCTCAACCAGTTAGCTACGGTTGTTCGAAGTTCATTCAAATGCTCATCGAAGAAATGCCCGCAGTTCTCGAAAACTACAAGTTCGGTCTCCGCCGTCTTTGATACCTCATCGACCAATTTCTTCACATTGGCTACCGATCCAAATTCGTCCTGGTCGCCGTGGACAAAAAGGGTCGGTTTAGCCAGGCCGGCGAGAAACGCATAGTCCTGATACTTATCTACGGGCGTTCCAATGCTGATCAGGCGTTTGACGCGGTCGTCGTTCATTCCGACCGCCATGCCGGTCCGCGACCCAAAGGAAAAACCCGCCAGTGTAATATCTTCGCCCGGATACTCCGCGGCAAGATAGTCCAACGCATCCCCGACGTCTTCAATTCCACCTTCGATCTCGTTGTGCTCGCCTGTCGAAGCCCCAACACCTCTAAAATTAAATCTCAGTGTGATCAATCCGGCATCCACCAAACCCGCCGCGGCCCGAAATACGACTTTGTTATGCATCGTCCCGCCGCCGAGCGGATGCGGGTGGCAGACAAGTCCGACCCCGCGAACTTCGCCCGCTGGCTCCTTCAAGATCGCTTCAAGCTGTCCGTGCGACGCCGGGATAGTTAGATTGCCTTTCGGGTACATAAGCGAATCTCTGATTTTAGGTACTGGCCGGTCGATACGCAAATACAGCATCCGGACTATGTCCCGGACCGCTCTCTCATTAGATAAACCAAAGGCGGATATGATACTTTTTCAATTTGTTCGAATCGTTTCCAAGGCAGTAAATCAGCGAACTAGATGGACGAAGCATTAGAACCAAGGGCGGAAGCAGAGCGGCCCGCCCAACCAGCAATTCGACCCGAAAAAAGGAAACCGACGTGGACCGAATTCTTTGAATCGGAGGACGCGACGCGTTACGTTTACCTCGTTTTTGCGTTTATTGCGATCGCGATGGTGATGAGCTTTCTTCAGTTTCGTACTGCGGCTATCTGCTGCGGCGATTGGGACGGCTATTACCACATAAAGTGGAGCAGCCTGCTTTGGGAAAATTTCTCCCAGGGCAAGTGGCTGCCCACCTTCGAGTGGCTGCCGCTTACGGTTCTGAACCCGCAGCATTACAACGACCACCATTTCTTGTTTCATCTCCTGCAGATCCCATTTCTCTGGTTCTTTGAACCGGTCATGGCCGCCAAGGTCGCTGCTGTCGTGTTCGCAACGCTCGCCATTTTTTCGATCTATTGGCTGCTCCACCATTACAGGATCAAGTATCCGCTCATCTGGCTCGCCGCGATCTTTACGTGTGCCAACATGTTCTATTACCGAATGAACATGGCAAAGGCTCCGCCGCTGACGATAATCATCACCGTAGCCGGCATCTATCTGCTGTTCGAACGAAAGTACAAATGGCTGCTGCCACTGATGTTTGCGTTCGTCTGGACGTACAGTTTGTTCCCACTGCTGATGTTCGCGGCGGTCATTTGGGCTCTCATAATCGGCTGGAATGAGCGAAAGCTCGAATGGGAGCCTGTGGCTTACACATTTGGCGGGATGATCCTTGGCAATATCATCAATCCCTATTTTCCGAGCAATCTTTACCTTTTCTACGAGCACTTCATCACAAAATTCAAGGTCGGAAGCGATTTTGCCGTTGCGGTCGGCGGCGAGTGGTATCCGTACACCGGCATGGAACTGCTGACGCACTTTCCGGTCGCGATGATCGCAATGCTCGTCGGCTATATCCTCTTTGTCCCGAAGAACGGCAAACTGCCCGAAAAAGCAACGTTCTTTCTGATGTTCGTTTCGATCCTTTGTGCCGCCCAGTTCCGGTCAAAACGTTTTGCAGAATATTTTCCGCCCTTCGCGGTACTGTTCGCGGCATTTAGCTGGCAGGCGTTCATTACTCCTCTTCGTGCCGAGCTGCCCGATGAATTCAAACGCGAGATCGAGCCCTATCTTGATGCCGATAAGGGAACGAAGCAGGATGAGTGGTGGCGGGCTGGGAAGACGGCCGCTGTTTGGGTCCTGGGGATCGTCCTGGTCTTCTATTTCTATGTGAACACGGTCGGGCTTGGCTGGATGGGTATAGATCAGCCCGGCCTGATGAACACGCTCAAGGACAATGAGGCGAACGACAAATACCGCCGCTCGATGGAGTGGGCAACCGGCGTCGATGCGAATGGCAAGGAAAACATGCCGGCCGGTGCTCGCATTTTCAATTGTAACTGGGACGACTTTCCCAAGCTCTTCTTTTTCAACACAAAACACCGGTATGTTTACGGCCTCGATCCGAATTATCTGTTCTCCCAGAATCCCGATCTATACAAACTGCTGATCGAGATAACCGACGGCAAGACCGACGACGCCGGCCCGATCATCCGCGAACGCTTTGGCGCCGAGTATATTTTTGCCGACGCCAAAGAGAACGATCAAATGATCGCCAAAGCCCTCGAAAGCGGCTGGGTCGACATGATCTACGAAGACGACGAGGCACGCATTCTCAAGATCCGCGATCAAAAGGGTGATCCGGCTCCAGACTCGGTCGAACAAGCGCCCGAGACTCCGGAGGAAAAGAAGATCCTCGACGAGGAAGAAGCGAACGCCGCGAGATCAGGTAATGCTAATATTGAGGACGAAGAAGTTCCTTGAGGCCATACGTCTGATGAAGTACTTGATCTTCGCAATTTTGCTGATCACAACGGCTGCGTGTACTCCGAACCAGCGGATCGTCGAGTCGGTGCAGACACCTGCTCCGGTCAATACGGCCCCGACTGTCAGCAGCTTCGACGCCGATCTGCAAGGCATGAAGAATGCCGACTTCAAGTTCATTCTGGTATTTCGTCGCAAGGACAACGCCGTTCTGGATGCGGAAGACAAAGCGTTGGTCAATACCCACACCTCAGACGCGAACCGTCGAAAGCTGTCTGATGGCGGAAAAGTCGTGATAATAGGCTCCAATTTTCCGTTTCTTCCCGGCACGATCGCGAACCTCACAGATCG
>JANNNS010000300.1:0-5032 GCA_031398645.1 Acidobacteriota bacterium | reverse complement strand
CCCGACAAATGTTGCTCCAAGTTCAATAGCGAGGCTCGCGAGGTCGATGGCTTCGAATAGGTTGACACTGCCGGCTTTGCTCCTGGAACCGGCATCGGCGGTTGCACTGTCTTGCCCCTTGGTCAGGCCGTAGCAGCCGTTGTTCATCACGAGATAAACCATGTTCAGGTTTCGCCTGACGACGTGAACAAACTGCCCCATGCCGATCGAAGCCGTGTCGCCGTCGCCCGAAACGCCGAAATAGATCAGATCGCGATTCGCTAAGTTAGCTCCCGTAGCAACCGAAGGCATGCGGCCGTGGACCGAATTAAAGCCGTGCGAATTCGACAAGAAATAAGCCGGTGATTTCGACGAGCAACCAATGCCCGACAGCTTCGCCACCTTATGCGGCTCGATGTTCAACTGCCAACACGCCTCCACGATCGCCGCGTTGATCGAATCATGCCCGCACCCCGCACAAAGCGTAGAAAGCGAACCCTCATAATAATCGACCGTGTACCCAAGGTCGTTCTTACGCAATGCCGGATGTCGAAATGTCGATCTTACGTAGGTCATAATTGCTATCTATCTAAACCAAGATCGGGATGACGTTTGTCATGCTTAACTGCCAAGATCCTGATGGTCTGTGAATCGATGATCTGAAAAAGAATGTGATGAGGAAACCGACCCATATTTGCCCGACGCAAACCCGATCTAATCTCTGCAAAGGACTCAGGCCGCTCTGCAATGCTTTCAATAAAGTTTTCTAGTTCGGAGGTGAACCGATCCGCCAGTTGAGGCCCATCAGCCTGCTCGTAGTATTCGACGATCTGTAAAACATCTAATCGGGCTTCAACGTCAAAAACTATCCGTCTCATTTCCGGCGATCCGCGAAGAACTTAAAAAACTCATCTTGCGGAATAATGCGGCTAGGATCAATATCCATCTCTCTGCTCCGCCGAAGAGCTTCTTCGATCTCGTCATCATCCGTGAAATCCCGCGGTAACGAGGCGATCAGCCGATCGGCAAGTTTTGCCCTTTCCTGATCAGTCAGACTCAATGCTTGTTTTTCAATATCTGATAGTACTGGCATATCTAGATTTTAACCCATTTCATTAAATATAAAACAATCTTGTGAGCGCACCGCACAGATTGTCGCTAGCGAGCCCTCATAATAATCAACCGTGGACCCAAGGTCGTTCTTAGGCAATGCCGGATGTCTAAATGTTGATCTAACGTAGGTCATATTTAGTTTGTACTACCTGATTCCGAATTTAAGAAGCTTATGCTTTCATTTGCCGTCCGGTTTCGCCGGAACATCCAAAGCCCCACGGTCACCATGACAGTAATGAGTGTCGGGCTTCCGACAACCACTAAGATCATAACGCCGATCGTTCCCAACCCACTGCCTGCCTGCATCATGTAAAGCATAAACAGAAACGCTGCAACGGTCATAGAGACCATTACGCCAGAGACAATCAACACGACAGTGAGAGATCTAGGCATTGAACTCCCCTTTTATTGCTCGACTGATCTGCCTAAAAATATTATCCGCCGTGATCGGCATGCCGTCGTAGTTTAGGACGGAGAACAATTTTGACGCATCGACACCGAGTTCGATCATCATCAGGCTGCGGAATTGGGCGTCGCGGTTTTGTTCGATTACGAAGATGCGTTCGTGCGAATCGACGAAATCACGGAACGCATGGCCGAATGGAAAAGCCCGAGCTCGCATCGCGTCGAGTTGAATGCCGTCGGCGGCGAGGAACTCGAGCGCTTCTTCAGCGGCATAGGTTGATGTTCCAAAATAGACGATTCCATCCTTTGCGGCTTTGCCACTTTGCGTCTTTGCGTTAATGATTTCTGGAGCAGGAACCAACTCCTTTGCCGTCTCCCACTTCTTCGCCAATCTATCGACGTTCCTCTGATAAGTAGCTCCGTCTTCTGTATAGACGCCGTATTCGTCGCGGGAAGAGCCGCGCGTGACGAAGGCTCCGCGGGTCGGGTTCGTACCTGCGATCGTGCGATAAGGGATGCCGTCGTCGTCAATGTCTAGATATCGGCCCCATTTGCTATTGAACTGTTCGAGAAAGTCACCTGCATGCTCGGCTTCCTGATCGGGCTGGGCCTCGACGTTATTGCCGTTACCGTTGCCATTGTCGTTAGACATCGCGGGATAAATGCGATCGAGCTGTTCCGAAGTCAGCACTTTCCCCCGGTCATAGACACGTGCATCGTCCCAAACCAAAGGTTCAGTGACGTGGTCGTTCATGCCGAGGTCCAGGTCGGTCATTACGATTACTGGGGTTTGCAGGCGCTCGGCTAGGTCGAACGCATGCGCGGTCATCTCGAAACATTCTTTCGGCGTGGCGGGAAAAAACAGGGGATGCTTCGTATCTCCGTGCGAAGCGTACGCCGCGAGCAATATATCTGACTGCTGAGTCCTCGTTGGCATCCCGGTCGAAGGCCCGGTTCGCTGAACGTCGATAAGAACCGTAGGAACTTCCGCGAAGTAGCCCAAACCTAAGAACTCGTTCATCAAACTAACGCCCGGGCCGCTTGTGGCTGTGAAAGATCTCGCACCGTTCCAACAAGCTCCCATTACCATGCCGATCGCGGCGAGTTCGTCCTCGGCCTGTACGATCGCGTAGTTGTGCTTGCCCGTATCTGGATCGACGCGATACTTTGCGGCGTACTTCGCAAAGGCATCTACGACGCTCGTCGAAGGCGTGATCGGGTACCAAGCCGCAACGGTCGCTCCGGCATAGATCGCTCCGAGGCCGCAAGCCGAGTTTCCGCTGAACAATATCTTTTCACCCAACAGATCACGTCTTTCTATCCGCAAGGGTAACGGGTATTCGAAGTTCTGCTTGACATGATCGACGCCGAGGTTGAGAGCGGTGATGTTCGGTTCGATGAGTTTCTCTTTCCCCTTGAACTGATCGCCCACTAAGCCCTCAAGCACTGCGAACTCAATGTCCAACAAGGTCGCGAGTGCACCGATATAAACGATATTCTTGAACAACTGCCGCTGCCGTGCGTCACTGTACTGAGCATTGCAAAGCTCCGTCATCGGAATGCCGAGATGCGTGATATCCGTGCGGTCATAGCCTGGCGGCAAAGGCTTTGTGCTGTCATATATAAAGTAACCGCCAGCCGCGACATCCGCATAATCTCGCTTGATCGACTGCGGATTCACCGCGATCATCACGTCCACACCCTCGCGTCTGCCCAAATATCCCTTCTCCGAGACACGCACCTCGTACCAAGTCGGCAAACCCTGAATATTCGACGGGAAAATGTTCTTCGGCGTCACCGGCACACCCATCCGAAAAACCGCCTTTGTAAACAAAGCATTGGCCGAAGCCGACCCCGTGCCATTCACATTAGCAAACCTAACTACGAAATCATTAACTTTCATCAGTATCTATCTGTCTAAGCCCAAGTCAGGGTCACGACTGTCATGTTTTACGACAACGACGTGAACCGTCGTTTCGTCGAGCACTTCAAAAAGAATATGGTAGGGAAACCTGGCGAAGTTGATCCGTCGGAGCCTGGACGTATACATTGGAAAACCCTTTGACCGCTCCTCAATAACGATTAAACATCTGAGAAAGTCTTCGTAGAAACTGATCGCAATCTCAGCTCCCGCTTCGCGAGAATAATAATCGATGTGATCGACTAGATCGTTATCGACCAGCGGGTGAACTATGACTTCCATCCGAATCTCTCACGAATCCGTCGGTCAAGCTCTTCCACTGAAATTCCAATCTCTGGATTCTCTTTCAACTCGTCGCTTCGTCGTAATGCCTCGTCAACACCGTCATCGGGATCATCCCAACCAGGTGATGGCAAAGAACGGATCATCTTGCCCACCAAGGCGGCCCGATCCTTCGCGGAGAGACTGAACACAATTTTCTCTGCTTCTGCTATTGTTGACATACATTCACCTTGATCAAATTATATCACTGACATCGCTCTCTTACTCTGCCGTTCTAAGTATCTTCTCCATCTTCTTTCCCTTCGCAAGTTCGTCGACAAGCTTATCCAACCAGCGGATCTTTTGCATTAGCGGGTCTTCGATGTTTTCGACGCGGATGCCGCATACCACGCCGGTAATGAGCGGGGCGTTCCGGTTAAGCCGCGGCGCCTTTTCGAAGAACTCGCGGAAGCTGATCTTCTTATCGATTACCTTCTCAAGGCCTTTCTGCGTGTAACCCGTCAGCCAGCGAATACATTCGTCCACCTCTCCCTTCGTCCGCCCCTTCTTCTCCGCCTTCACCACATAATGCGGATAAACCCCCGCAAAACTCATCGCGAATACTCTGTCGTTCGACATTCGGTACCCCTCAAGATATTCAAATCGGCGCTAAACGCTCAGTTCAATCTTTTGACCCGGAATAACCACTTCTTTTTTATTCAGAATTCCGGTGGAAAGCAATAAAAGGACCATGATCATAAAACTTAGGCCAAAGGTGGCAATTTCATTGAACGAGCCCACGAAGGCAGTTGATGGATTCATAAGCTCATATCTCTCAAGAATTGCACCGACCAAGATACTGGATGCCGGCATTATACCCGTCACCAGCAAGGGCCAATTGTTTCTCCGATCTTTGAGGAAAAGGAGGATCCCGATAATTAGGCGAATAACGAGACCCGTTATCCCGGCGTATGCGAATCGGTAAAAAGTTTCCGGGCCCTCGATCTTGAACTGCGGTACAAAGGCGAGAAGCGTAAAAAACAGAGCGACCCCCGTGAATGCCAGCACCGTGCTCAAAAGAAACGCTCCGTGCAATGCCCTTCTTTTCCTAACAACAAAAGCAAGCAGGATCAAGGCCGCTACTTCAAACGTGCCCATCACGTTTTGCACAAACAAGGGGTCGCCTTTACCGGAGATCACGCCTTTATTGGCTGAATGAACCGTCATGATCGCCGTAGTCGCCACGAGCAAAGGCGCAAAAAATAGAATCGAGAGGCCGATCCGTTTGTGACCCAAAGCTTGTTTCTTTCCGATAAGGCTGAGTTGATAAAGGAGGAGAAACAGCCAAACAAA
>JANNNS010000295.1:0-7521 GCA_031398645.1 Acidobacteriota bacterium | reverse complement strand
GGACCGGCCGAGACACCTACAAAAGCGACGGCTTTATGTATGTATTCTCTTAGCAGTGTATCGAGAACGCTTTTGAGAATGCCGGGATAGCTGTGATTGTACTCAGGGGTTACGATGACCAGGCCGTCTGCCTTGATGACGGCATCCCGCCATTCCGGAAAAAGTTCTCCGATCTCGGTGCCGTAATGATCAGTCGGCAGGTCGAAATCCCTTACGTCGAAGAACCTCGGCTCGATATCGCCGCGAGCTTCCATCTGCGCAAGTACCCATTTCGCAACCTGTTCACTTTGACGGTCTTTGCGATTCGTCCCGAGAAGCACCAAAATGTTTAGCTTTTCGTCCTCCATAACTTGCAGTCCTTATCCACTACTATACGCCGCCGCCAAACTGGCGTGCCAAAGCCGAGCTTCGCATGGTCGCGATCTGGTCAGCATTTAGTTCCGCCGCCGGATTCAACGCGCCGGAATACATCAGGTTTCTCAACCACATTGCAGTAAGCTGCTCTTCGCCCGGTCCTGCGACGCGGCCTTCGTTAACGTGGTCTGAGATGCCAAGCAAATGGGTCAACTCGTGAGCGAGTTTACGTGCGGTTGAAGGAACATCACGGTCGTATGGAACTATGCAGGTACGCTTTTCCTCCCTTGCCCGGCCACCGATGTCCGTTCGCGAGATGCGGTCGACAAATATTACCCGAACTCCCCTTCCGGCCCGGAACTGGGAGACAAGGAAGTGAAATCCGCTGTCATCCACTACGTCCGCCCTCATATTTGGGGGCATTTCGACGACTACTGGTGGTTCGCACGATGTTACGGTAAAGCTGATCTGAGCACGATCGTACAAGATAATCGACGCCTGCTGCAGTAGGGTGCGGGCGGTCTGCTGTGTAAATCGTTGAGGTTGGTTAACACCCCTGACTGATAGGGTTACGATCGTTAGATCGGCTGGGATCGAGATTGGCATAACCGGCTCCTTCTGCGCCAATTATTGCATACATCTTCCGGGGAAACACGGGCGAAGGGCGGGCTCTATCTCCAATCCGGCGGCTGAGGGGTACGGTAAACATACGCCCCTTGCTCCTCTGTGTAATTTTCCCACTGCGGATCCTGAGCTGAACTTATACGTAGCGGGTCTACGGGTGGCACGGCTGCTCCGCCTTCGGGATAAACGGCCTTCCACTGATCGCCGCAGAAGAACCAGAGTGAATATACTGCGGCAAGCGTGCCCAACGGTACGTTCATCGCTGAAAGAGCCGCAGCGACGATGCTTGCGATCCGTGCCCAAGGTTTCTTTTTCAGGAGGGCGTAAGCAGCAACGAAATTCGGCGAAAGAAAGATCAGGTTAATGATGCCTACAAAGCCGAATATGACCGCAAAAAGCCCCGCAGGAGTTTCTCCGTCACCCGGCATCATGCCAAGCCACAGAAACATCATCGCAAAGACGAAGAGGAGCATTACCGACTGAAAAATTCCGTTCGCCAAGAATGCCCAAGCAATGTATTTATTATGTTCTTCGTTGGTCATGGGAGTACATCAAACTTCCTTACACCAGGAAACAGCTAATTACCTGTCTATTCCGCACCCACTATCTGGGCTACAGTTTCCTTTTTGATGCCGTTCCCATTTCGTTTGTTGTAATCGGAAAGTGAAATCTGCTTATCACGCCAAGCGTCGAGGTGGCCTACCTGGTGGACACATTGGATAGTACAGGTCGGGGCACACCATTTTTCGGTGATGTACTCACGATTCATGTCAGCCTGGGTGTATTCGAGGAGCGGGATGCCCGGCGTGCCGCGTTGCTGCGAACACCAGTTGACGGTGCCAAACTCATCGACATAAAGGTATCGCGCTCCGGCACGGCAACGCCATTCGTATTCCTTGCCTTCGACAAGGTCGTCCTGGAACCAGTTCCAGCGGGCGTACGAGCTCTGTCCCTTGCTCTTGATCTCTTTGTAAACTTCCTTCTCGCGGGGCGTTAGGCCCTTATTCAGACCATCACCGTCGTGAATAACGCCAACGGTCGAGGAAAAGCCAAGCTCGCGTGCCCGATTTGCAATGATCAGTGCTTCATCGGGATTGGCGACACCGCCGCCGACGACTGAGTTGATGTTTACCTTGAACTTCGCGTGCTCGCTCAGGTTGACAAGCTTGGCGTCGAGCACCTTAAGGCTCTTTTTTGAAACATCATCGGGCGTTACGTTGTCGATAGATATCTGCAGGTAATCCAGCCCCGCTTCGTTCAGCTTTTTGATCTTATCGACCTGAAAGTAATAGCCATTAGAGATCAACCCTGCGATCATCCCGTGATGGCGGATGCGGGCGATTATCTCGTAGATCTCGGGGTGCATCATCGGTTCACCGCCTGAGATCGTTATGACCGAGGACCCGAAGTCCGCGAGTTTGTCGATCCGCTCCAGCATCACATCGATCGGCACGGGATCGCTGGTCTTGTCGAACTCATTGCAGTATGTACACGCCAGATTGCACCGCCGCATCGGCACGATATGTACCAATACCGGATGTTTCGTCGAAGCGAATGCACGAACCGTATGCCGCACTCCGCGTGTAAATCTGCTAAAACTGCTCGCCTGTGGCATAGAAAATCTAAAAGCCCGTCTTATCTGCTTAAAGCCTGATTATAGGGGCTTAAGGAAGTCATTTCAAACAGGCCGGGCGATCGGGAGCCTGTTTCGATGCTGTCCCATACGGGCCAACCTTGGAATACCTGTATTACAGGCTAAAGTGACTTATTACACTACTTAACTTGAACTGTCGCACTGTCCCAGGCTTCCACTTGCGTACTCTCGTCCGCATTTAGCCTCTCATTGGTGTCCCACTATGGGACGGCCTAAATATTGCAGCTATTACACTTAATACCAAAAGCGTCCCAAAGCCAGGAGGAATAGCTCTCGTGGGACACTTTTCCCTCTAACGCCAAGTATTGCAACAATTACGCCGGTGATACAGCCATTTTGACACGATCGCCGACACCATTGCTAACGCGGCTTCTGATCGGTTGTCAAACAACGTGTCCTAACTCTCAAGTTTCACCTACATCTTAGAAGGCGTGGCCAATAGAACAGGTGTTATATTAATTGACACAAACATGTTCCGTCAAGAAAAATCGGCAGTAGGCCTTATGTCTTCTTGATCTGGACACCTTTCGGCATTGTGATCGTGAAATTCGATGATTCCAACTTCACATTCTTTTCAAGATTGCTCAGAAGAACGGTGGTTGTGTCATTGTTCTTCTCGATTATTTTGGTTTGTTGCGGCATACCGTCGACGTCAACCCAGATCTCCGCTGATTTGTAACTTGTTTTCGTTTTTGGCGTCATCTGCAAATGAAAAGTCTTCACACCACTGCTGAGCGTCGCGTTCTCGCTAAGAAGCGCGATCTCGTAATTTGCGTCGAGTTCGGCCTTGGACATATTCATAAACTCGAACGGTGACGATCCACCTTTTGGCGCACTGTCCGAACTGCCGGTGATGGCCTGTGCCAGCTGAGGCCGGTAAATTAGATATTTGCCATCCTTAACCAACAGAGATTCTTCAGGCCTTTGCCAATCAACTCGAACATAAGGCTTCTTGCCTTTGCCCTTTGCGTAGGTCACAACACCGATGGTCGAGTCGCTCGTCCCGACTTGGGGTGAAGCCTTAACCATTGTGACCTTGGAGCGCAATGTTGTAAGGGTCTTGTTGTGTGCATCCATCCTTCGCTTTATTTCGCCGATCTTATTCTGTGCTGAGGTTTCGGTAACGGAAACGCCCACAAACATGGCTATCGCGATAACTGGCAATGTTAACCTTAAAATACGCTTCATAAAACTCCTTGTATTAAAAAAAGTTAGAGTGAAAGCCTCTCTAACAACACGATAATTTCCTAGTTTAGTTCGATTATCAGCGAAAATCTATTTCGTAGAAGGTCTCGCCCGTGTCGCTTTTTCTTTCGCGTGTAGCGATTATCTCGGCATCCGGGCGGCCGCTTAGATCTTTTACCCGTTTCTCCAGCACCGAACGGTCGGGCGAAAAATCCTTTTGTTGGACGATCAGACGAGACGTTTGGGTTGCAACCGGTTCGCGTTTGTCGAACCAAGATTTCGGCGTCAGAAAGATAAACGCTACGATCAGCAGACAAAAGACGACATAGACAGACGTTTCACGGCTGTAGTTCCAAAGCACGAATTTTTTGATCAAACCCATCTTTTTACGGGCGAGTTAATCTACCACGTGTCCGTCACGCATCCTGATCGTTCGCGAACAGACGGCCGCGGCCTCGGGGTTGTGCGTGATCATGATGATCGTCTGGTTGAACTTCTGGTTCAGTTCACGAAACATATCGAGCACGATCTGCGAATTTTCGGTATCCAGGTTTCCGGTCGGCTCGTCGGCCAAAATGATGGCCGGGCTGTTCACCACCGCACGGGCAAGAGCGACCCGCTGCTGCTCGCCGCCTGACATTTCCAGCGGTTTGTGGTGCATTTTATCTTCCAATTTCAATAGGCGCAACACTTCGCGGCGATTGTCGGAACTTCCCTTTCCGTTGCCGGAATGGATCTTTTCGGCAAGCTTCAGGTTACCCTCGGCCGAAAGCGTCGGGAAAAGGTTAAACCGTTGAAAAACAAAGCCTATCTTACGTCGACGGATGTCCGTCCGCTTGGCGTCCGAGACCTTAGAAAGGTCTTCGCCGTCGATGATGATCGTGCCGCTTGTCGGCGAAAGCAGGCCGCCCAAAAGGTGTAGCAGCGTCGATTTCCCACAGCCGGACGGGCCCATGATCGCGACAAACTCGCCTTTTTTTACTTCGAGCGAGACTCCGCGCAAAGCCGGAACCTCCAGCTTACCGATCCTGTATGACTTGGTAAGGTCCTGAGTGCTGAGTATGTTGTCCATCAAAACATTTACTGGAATCGGCTGGCGGAATTCGTGTTTGTCGCCGAGCCGGGCGGCTGCGGCTTTTGCGCCGTGGCTTCCTGAAGCTTCTTGTCCAGATCGACCTCTTCAAGCCCCCATGAATTCTCAAGCACAAATGCCGTCGCCGGATATTTGTTGCCGATCTTTACGTCCTCAGGTATCTGATAGGTCAGCTTCATCGAATACTTTTCCTGCGGCCTCGTCACTGTGACCTGAAGCGGCAGCCGATTGTACTGGCCAGTATCGGTCAAGTTGCCTTCGGCACCATAAACAATGTCGGATTCTATCTCGCCCTTTGAATCGAATATCTGCTGCCTCGCCAGTCTAATACCGGCAACGCGGTCAAACCAGAACCGTCTGGCAATGACCAGGTGTCCATCGGCGTCCTTCGTGTACTCATCCAAAAGGTAATAACCGCGATTAACTTTCCTCAAGGGAGATTTCTTATCCCGAGTCTCGTCCTCTTCGATCTGGAAAATGGTGCTCTGCGTGTACATCAAGGACGGATCGATCGGCCGAACCAGCATCGCGTCAGTAAAATGCTGGGGACGCATATTGGCGATAGCACTGACGTTCTTTACAGTCTCGCCGTTCTCTGCTTCCAAGGATCTCTGCAGAGATGAATAATCGGACTTATTCGTACCCTTCACGAACCGCTTGAACTTTCCGCTGCCTCCATCCTGGAGCAGAGCGACACGGAACTTCTCACCGTCCGATGTCATCTGAGCGATATCTGTCTTAATGACCGGAACCTGCACCTTAAGCAAGATGCTCGCAGGACGCTGAACGACGACCTCGCCATCAGCCGATTTGTAAACGTCCTTGGTCCCATCTTGCGCGAATGAATTGTCCTCTAGTTTGAGGTACATTTTCGCTCTAAGAGAATCGACTTTGGCAAACCGATCGACTTCCTTTATCAGGTCGGCTTGGGTGGCGTTCGTTGTACTGAGCAGTGTCGGCGTAGTGTTCTTTGTCTTCGGCGAGATACACCCCGACAAGACTCCGACGGAGAGCGTTAGAAGAATTAAATATGATCGCGAGCTGCTGAAATTAATAAACATCTTCAGTCTCTGATGTAGGCCCCGAGCGGCATGTTGTCTGTGCAAGTTAACGCGAAAAACCCGTCCTAAACCTATCAAACCGTAGATAGTAACACGGCGTGGGAAGTAAATCCTAACCAAGAAAAGACGCGGCCGCGATGGCTTTTTGCCTATCGCGCCGCGTCATAAAATTACTCGTTCCGGCCGTCAACCGGTAAAAACACCCGAGTCGCGGGTGAAGTAATCCTGCATAGTATATGCGAACATTATCGCCAGCCAGAAAAAGCTCGCGATCGCCGAAAGCCAGATCAATTTCGGGCTCCAGTAAACGTGCATGAAGAACAGCATCACGAATGTCATTTTCGTGAACGCGATCAGCAGGGCAAGAAGCGTGTTTGCTCCGGGAAAGATAAAATCCAGATCCACAGTCGCCGTATAATATGTAAGTATTGTGCCGACAACAAGTATCGCGAATATCCCGAGATATTTCGGGATATTCATATGCTCATGTTCTTCGTGGTGCTCGTGATCGTTCGCCATCTTCTCTCCCTAATGCAAGAAATGCCTGCCCAGCAGATATAAGAGCGGGAACAGGAATATCCAGACTATATCGACAAAGTGCCAGTAGAGGCCGGACATTTCGACCGGCATATAGTATTCCGAAGTGTAATAACCCTTCCACGCGGTCCACAAAAGCCATGCCATAATCCCCAGGCCGATGATCATGTGCAAGGCGTGAAGGCCCGTCATTACAAAATAGATGAAATAAAAGATCCGAACCTTATCGCGGAACTTATCAGCATCGATCTGCCCGTTCGAATAATAGCCGATCTTCTCGGCAGAAGTCAGGAAATTTCCATCCTGAGCGACCTTTGCAAGCGAACAATCGGTCCAGAGAAATTCACCCTTAGGATTTGCGTGTTCGACTTTTGGCGCGTTGTGATCGACTTCCCAACAGGGCTTAACTTCGGCGTGGTGTGCCGGGTCGTCCTTTATCTTTTTATTCAGCCCCGTCACAGGAACAAGGCCGTGGTTATACTTATCCGTGTACTCGATCGCCTTAACGCCCAAAAATGCCGCACCAAAGATCATCGTCAGCACGATCATAATGACCTGCATGCTGCGATTGCTCTTCTGGGCGTAATACACGGTCAGCGCCATTGTGAGCGAGCTGACGATGAGCACAAGTGTATTGAGCCCGCCCCAGAACGCGTCCAGATGATTACTGCCGGCGGCAAACGCCATCGGGTAACGCGAACGAAAGACGAGATACGCCGTGAACAATCCGCCGAAGAACATGATCTCCTGCACCAGGAACATCCACATCCCGATCGAGACGCTCTCTTCCTGCTGCTTCATGTCATCGAACTGGTGCTGCAGCCCCGGCTCGTGATAAACAAATTTGTCTGATGCGTGTGCCGACATTTTATTAAGAGTATTCAACCACGATCTACAGGACATGGATAAGAAGCGGTGCCGCTCATCCGGGTCCCTGTTCAAAAACTAACTTACCACCGCAATATCCCGTCTCTTCGCTTCCTCGAGATCCAATCCGTTCTCCTCGCCGAACT
>JANNNS010000286.1:0-9297 GCA_031398645.1 Acidobacteriota bacterium | reverse complement strand
CGACCGGCCTAAGTCGGTCCTGTTCCAGCAATCGCCGCGAGGTCAATCTCTCCGCCTTTTTTGAAGAATTCTCGCCAGGCCTTTTCGCCGGGCCGGGTTTTCCCACCGCCTTACTAACCGATCTCCACCGTCTTGACGCATTTTTATACATACATTGGCGAGTACATCTTGAACCTCTCTCACATGGATTCGATTTTATTGATTAGCTCATTCTTGAAGTCGCGGATATCATCCCGAATCTCAATGTAATGCCACTCGTCCATCCCATGCTTTTCCCGGACCGCGTTAACTGCCGGAATCCACCTATGCTCCGAGTACCACTTTTTTTCGGCCTTGTGTTTCTTATTGGAGCCGGTTACTTCGAGGATAAGATTCTTTGGAGTTCCGTCCTTCCCTCTTACTCGGATTATAAAATCAGGATAATAATCGGCTTCGTCGCCGTCCTTTATATAAGGAATGCGAAACTCAAGGAAACTATTCTTTACATAGCTAGTAATCTCCATTTCGTCGAGAGCTTTCGCGGCAATGCCTTCCCAGCCGCTGTCTTCCACGACAAAGTTAACGTGAGACTTTTTGGTTTCCCAAGTCGGCTTTGTTGTCACACCATGGACATACTTCGTGCTTCCGAACGAATTGTAGTGATTGAGAACGGGCCGGATAAATTCCGTACTGTTCTCGTGAGTATTTATCGCCCTTACGATGTGCGAGGCGATAGTTTTTCCGTCGAGGAAAAACAAGAGTTTTCGGTAGTCTCTTCCCGCACCGCCAATTACACGTATCCGCTCGTTGTACCAGCGAGCAGTGATCTCTTTAAGGTCGCCAAAATACCTGAACTGTGGATTGCCGTCGTCATCCGAGAATTTATGGCGAAGGACCTCTTTTGTGATCCAGTAAAGAAGCTCGCCCTCGCGACGCTCAAGAACTTGTTCGATTCCCATCCTGATCTCTGTCGGAGAGATCGGGTTTCCCATGATCGTTTCGACCGGAATTTTGGTTATGTCGATCTCAAAAGGCTCAAGATCATCGAAGTTTGCAACAAGCTTGTTGCCGGCTGTCTCTATTCTGTAACCGTCAACATTCGGGAAGATGATCTCAAATTCCCTCTCCCGTTCCGGCAGGGCCTTCACCTGAGTCGTTTCAACAGGTTGTGGACGGGGTGCCGATTTGCCGCCTTTGAAGAGTTTGAAAGGTATTCCAATAATGTGAGCGTATTCGGGCGGGAACTTTTTCGAAACGATCTTTCGTCTATCATCCGTTGGCTCGCCGTTCTTATCGTAACCTTGAAGAATATAGTTCACTCGTCGAAGAGCTCGTCCGGCAACCTGTTCGCACAAAAGCTGCGAACCGAAAGCACGAACTCCGACAATATGCGTAACTGTGTTTGCGTCCCATCCTTCGGTCAGCATTGACACCGAGACCACACAGCGGATGTCCTGGCCCAGCTTTCCCTCTTGCCCGACAGTATTCACGACCTCCCTTAGTATCTCGGCATCAGAGATATTCTCTGCACTGCCTTGTCCGTGAACGCGCGAATAATCGCGTCGGAAGACTTCGATCTCATCGGAAAAAATCTTTTTGAATTCGTCGTTGATCTGGTCCGAATTTTCTAATGCATCGCTATCGATAAGAAGCGTCGGCGGACGCCTCTTGGGTCTTTTGTTTTGGTCGTAATTGCTGAATGCGTCCTTGGCTCCGGTAACGGTCTGAATTTGCCCGCCTGCATCGTGAAATTCATATCCGGCAAGGTACTTGTAGACTTCTTTTGAAACGGTCGTATTGTTGCAGACGACAATAAAGACCGGAGGAGGCGAAAAGAGGTCCCGCCGAGCTTCAAGCCTTTTCCGCTCGCCGCTAGCATAGTCTTCGTAGTTCTTATAGAACATGTCGAAGGCCGAAAGAAGCTGAGGCGGCAGTTTCGGCGGAGCCTCGGAGATTTTCACGCCTTCCTTTTTCGCTTCCGACTTCTTCTTCTTTTGTCCTTTTCTCGGAAAGGCATTCGGGTCGATCTCTACGATCTTGCTGTAAAGATTTGCGAGGAATGGCTGATCCAGGTCCTGCGTGTTATCGCTTTCCGGCAGGAACGGAATTTTCACGAGGCCCGCTTCAATCGCCTCGATCAGGCCGAAATCTGTCATTACCCACGGGAATAAACTATACGCCTCATATCCCGAACCGTTGAGATAGTAAGGCGTGGCGGAAAGGTCATAGACACTATGGAGTTTGTACCTTTTCGCAACTTCTCGAAGCCCGGAAAACCAAACCGCCGCACGTTCGTTTTCGTTTACCTCTTCATTATCCGTCGTTTTTTCTTTTCCTTTTGGAAGATAGCAATGATGTGCTTCGTCGTTAATGATCAGCAATCTGCTGCCGGTTTTGAACTTATTCAACGTCCGTTTAATGACGAGACCGAAATCTTCTTTGTTCTCTCCCTTGATCTTGTTCCCGTGGACGTCAACCTTGCCATCGAAAGGGCTTTTCTTGTTCCCCTGAAGCGTTTTCGGCAGAAATGAATGATAGTTGGTGATAACAAGTCGTGCGTTAAGATTCTTGATCGAATCTTGCAGGCTTTTCGGAACCAGCCGACGCATTCGGTAGTAATCGTTGCTTTCCCATTCCGGCAAATCGCGGGTATCCACAAAAAGGACGCCTAAACGGTCCCGAATAGTTACGCCGGGAGCGACGATAAGAAAATAATCCGCAAAACGAACATCGCTTTTATACTCCTGTCGATTAGCGAAATGATATAGGATCATGCACGCCATTACGACGGTTTTACCAGTTCCCGTCGCCATCTTGAAGGCGATACGAGGCAGTTGATCTTCTGCGCCGACGCCGACGGAGCGTTGGGCGTCGCGAAGTATGCGGAGAATGTTTTGTCCGGCGTTGGATCTGTCGGCTACCTCATTTATCCAGACTGAGGCCTCTACAGCTTCCTGTTGAGCATAGAAAAGTCGATGAACATCCTCTCGCTCCGGATTATTAAACCAAAAGTTTAGAAGTTCGTTGGTTACACGGGTCGTGCCGTCATATCCACTCGCACGCCAAGCCAGGATTTCCTTCCTAAGAAGATTAATAACGTGCCTTTCTGCATCGATCTCAGGCTCAACCGGAAAGGCAAGCTTCTTCTGACGTCCGCGTTTCGTCGGGCTAGGCTGACGATCAGCCATCGGCTCAAATACTCGACGGCCTTTGCGGACATCCTCGTAATTTAGGGAATTGTCGAGAGTCTGCCCGTAATGGAAGCGCGGTTCATCGTAAGGGCTATTGAGGATGGGATTATCGTTCATCAATTGTCGACCTTCACCCAAAAGGTTTTCTTGATCTCGTTGTCCATAGATGGAAGAAGAAGGATAAATTAGCGAGATTTTAGCACGTTTTTGTGGAATATCTAGCTAAGTGGCGGATTTCAAATGAATTAAGCGGCGGTTCGGGCTTTGTGAGAATGACTTTTGCAAGCTAAAAAATGATTCCCGCAATTGCGGGAATGATTTCGGCAACTCTCAGAATCATTTCGGCAATTCCCGGAAGCATTCCGGCAATTCTCAGAATCATTCCGGCAATTCTCAGAATCATTCCGGCAATTCTCAGAATGATTCCGGCAATTCTCAGAATCATTCCGGCAACTCTCAGAATCATTTCGGCAACTCCCAGAGGCATTTCGGCAATTCCCGGAAGCATTTCGGCAATTCCCGGAAGCATTTCGGCAACTCCCGGAAGCATTTCGGCAATTGCGGGAGAGAGATCCTGGGCTGCGGGGGAGAGTTATTTTGTTGCGGGGATCATTTGGGCGCGGGTTTGGGGAATTTTGTGTTTTGGAAGAATTCTTCGCTGAGGTCGTTGAAGGTGTTGGGGAAGCCTTTTGTGTTTGAGTAGTTGCTGAATTCGACCTGGAAGGCGGAGCCTTTGGTTTGGGGGTCGGGGCAGAGGTAGCCTTTGAAGTTGTTGTGTTTGAATTTGTTCGGCGAGGCGGCCGGGTCGAGGACGAGATTGCCGTCGTACTGGACGCAGGAAAGTCCCTTGAACCGGACGTACATATAATGAAGGCTGTCGCGGTTCGGCTTGTCTATTTCTTCGTTCTTGAAGGCTTCGAGGCCCTGCTGAGCTTCCAGCTCGGTGGCAAACGTTTTCACCTTTAAGGTTTTGATGCTCGCGTTCATCACTTCGTCCTTCGTGCGTTTTTCGATGACGATCTGGACGGTGTCCGACTTGAGTAAAACCCAATCGGGCTGATCCGGCGTGATGATCGTGGCACCGCCGAGGCGGTACGTGGTTGCAGGCTTGATCGGCTTGGTGTCCTGAGCCTCGCCCACAACCGCAAGCAAAGCGACAGCAAAGATAAAAAATGCGAAATGTCTCATAAATAATGTTCCCAACATTGTAGCCAACGCCCGGAATTTTGTCAGCATTTCCACCGAGAACTTCCCTTTCGGCCGCTCCGGCAAAAAATCCAGAAATTTTCATAAATTCTACGATATTTTGGATGTAATTTGTTTTAGACACAGCATTTAACTGGTTTTCTAGTGACTTTGGCGAGGGCGGAGTCAGTTTTTGGGGTTTGGTATGTACTTTGCCTAGCAAAAAACTTAACTAGATCCCTAGCCGCATTACGCTTTAATTTCAGTGATTTGGATCACACGTAAATGCAGAATCTTCAAAACCCATTCGGAGGTCAATATATGTCAAAAGCGTTAAATAGGATCGTAAGATCGGTCCTGCTTTCGGCGTTCGCAATGCTGCTGTTTATCCCGGCGGCGTCGGCACAGGTTACGACCGGTACAATTACCGGCCGCGTGACCGATCCGCAAGGCGCCGTTGTTCCGGGCGCAAAGGTCGTTGTTACAAATCGCGGTACCGCAGCCGAGCGAACCGCAATTTCGAACAGCGACGGAGAATTTACCATCTCATCACTTCCGCCGGGCCGCTATAGCGTCTCGGCCGAGGCCGCGACATTCAGCCGCGCACTTGTTGAGGATATCGAGGTCAACGTCGGCGCACGTGCGACGGTCAATTTTGATCTCAAGACCGGTGCGATCACAGAAACTGTGACCGTAACCTCGGCAGCACCTTTGGTCGAAACGACCAAATCCGAGCTGGACCAATCGATCAGCCCGAAAGAGATCGAAAATCTTCCGCTGCTCAACCGCACCTTTGCCGGACTTTCGGTCATCGCACCCGAGGCTCGTCCGGTCGGCAACTTTGACCCGACCAAAACACGTGTCGGGAACATCGCTTTTGCCGGCGGCGACGGCCGACAGGTCAATGTGAACATCGACGGTGGTGATAATAAAGATAACGTCGTCGGAAGTTTGCTGCAGAACTTCTCATATGAATCGATCCAGGAATTTCAGGTGATCCAACACCGCTGGACCGCAGAACAGGGACGTTCGGTCGGCGGCATCGTTAACGTAATTACCAAGAGCGGAACCAACAGCCTTCGCGGTTCGGTCTTTGCCAACTTCCGTGACGAAAAATGGCGTGCGATGGACTTTTTTGACGACATCGCCAAGTCCACAAATCCAAATTATCAAAAGCCGGAATTTAACCGGCAGGAGTTTGGCGGAAGCATCGGCGGCCCGATCGTTAAGGACAGGACGTTTTTCTTCTTTGCCCTTGAGCGTTTTCGCGAGCGGCAGAACGTCGCCATCTTTCCGGGTGCCGTCGCCGAACTTCAGGCCATTCCTGGAGTCGATTTCGTTCCGCTGATCCCCACGCCGTATAACGACACGCTTTTGTCGGCAAAGGTCGATCACAAGATCAACGACAAACACAGCATCTTTGGCCGCTTTTCCTATCAGGGAAATGATTCGCCGAATGACCAGGTCGCCAATCCGGCACGTACGGACCTGAGCGGTGGAAATTTGACCAGCAACACTCTTTATAGTGCGTTGGGAAATTACACCTACAACATTTCGCCGAACGTCCTGAACCAGTTCACATTCCACTTTCAGGATTTTGTGAATGAGATCCTTCCGATCGAAGAAGGCTTGACGCTTAATTTCCCGGGTGCGATCTCGATCGGTCAAAACGCCAACACGCCGCAGGCCACAAAGGAACGCAAGTTCCAGTTCCGCAATGACACGACCGTCATCAGCGGCGACCACACGATGAAGTTCGGCGTGAATTATATTCACACGCTTCTCGACGGTTATTTTTACTTTGGAACACGCGGTTATTCGCTTACGTTCGGACAAAGCCCGACGGCGATCCGTGCCCTGCCCGCCGGATTTGCAACGCCGGGATTGCTGACCGCACTTACATTCTCTGACGGAGCAAGTTCGCACCTTCAGACGATCGACCAGCTCGCGTTCTATGTTCAGGATGACTGGAAGATAACCCGCAACCTGACATTAAACCTCGGCCTGCGTTGGGACGCGAACATCGGCAACCTGCCGGCACAGAATAACAATCGTACGATCAACATTCTGCGTACCGTCAACCATCCGCTGGCACGCGCAATAACCGGCGACGAAGATAAACTTTCCCGCACGACACCCAGCTGGAAGGAATTTCAGCCCAGGATCGGTTTTGCGTGGGATCCGTGGGGCGACGCGAAAACGTCGATCCGCGGCGGTTATGGAATTTTCTTCGACCAGATCTTCCAGAACCTCTCGCTGTTCTCGGCAACACAGTCCGAGCCGCAGGTTTTCCAGACCGCGATCAGCTTAACTGCCGCACAGCTCGCAACATTCCGTTACGGCGTTGACCCGCTTCCCGCATTGCCGGCCGGATTTTCTTTCGCGAACCTGGCAACAGGAGCCGTCGGCCGCATCAATGACCCGGACGCGAAGGAACCTTATGTTCAGAAATTCTCGCTTGGCTTCCAGCGTGAATTGAGCTCGAAAATGTCGATCTCAAGTGATTTCGTTCACACGCTGGGAATCGACGAGCCGCGGTTTATGAATATAAATCCGCAGATCCGTCAGGTTTGCGATCCGCTTTATCCGGGCTCGACGCCGGCAAGTGCACGCTGCGTTCGCGGAGCTGCCAGCCGTGTTCTGGACCAGGCCTTTGTCGCTGCAGGACTTCCTGCAAACCGTCTTGAACAGATAAATATGTTCTCGACAACCAACCGCTCGCTGTTTGACAGTTGGGCGACCACGCTGAAGTACAGGACCGCAAAAATGCTCTTTAACGCGAGCTATGTTTTGGCGAGTTCCCGTGCATGGGGCGGACAACCGACGGCTTCGTATTCCGGAAACGGAATTGCCATCACGCCTGAAAAACAGTTCGCCGACGGTGAATTTGGGCCGACCAGGCTTGATGAAAGGCATCGCGTCGTTTTGAGCGGCGTATTTACCTTACCGTGGGATATTCAGCTTTCTCCGATCTTCCAGTTGGCGTCCGCACGGCCTTTCTCGGCCAATACGGGCATTGACATTGACGGAGACGGATTGACCACGGTAGATCGTCTGTGTCAGGGCGTTAGCCTGCAATCTGTTTTTGCAGTTCGCGGGAACAACGCGGCGATCCAGGCATTGAATCCTCGCGGCTGCCAACAGCAGCAGGTCAATCAATATCGAAGCGGTTTCTTTGTTGAAAACGGACAGACTCGCGAAATAAGCCATCGTTTCTTTAACGTTGACCTTCGCGCGTCCAAGGCTTTCAAATTCGGAGAACGTTTCCGCCTGACCGGTTATGTCGATCTGTATAACCTGTTCAATTCGGACAATCTGGCATTCGGTTCAAACGCTCGCCTCGGCCTCAGCGTTGCAACCTCAGCCTCGACGTTCATGCAGCCGAGCTCGCTGTTCGGCCCTGGTTTCGGACCGCCCATCGGGCGTCCTTTCACGGCACAATTTGGTGCACGTTTTACGTTCTAGCTCCTGAAAAGCCAACGAATGTAAAAAGGCGTCTCGGAAACGAGACGCCTTATTTTTTTTCTTATTGTTGGGAGCCGCTCGGGCTCCGTTTGGGTTAATTCTTGGGGAAATCCGCGTTCGCCTTTACTTCGAGGATCTGTTTTACATGCCGCTCGGTGTGGGCCGAAAGAAAGAAAAGCCAGAGGTAAGCGTCAAGGTCCTTGAAGACCGGATTAGGGGCAAAATGTGAACGCATTTCGTCGTTGCCCTTGTCGACGAAATCTATCGTCGTTCGGCGTTTCTGTTTGAAAGCGTCGAGCGTCTCTTTCATTGACGTCCAGGTCGCTTTATCAGGCCGGATCGGTTCTGGTGCCTGAAATTTATTGGTGCGGTCGGGGACCATTTTCATTATCTGTTCGGCGGTCGCTCCATTGGTCTTGGTTGCGTCCGCGGGAGATTTCATGATCTGCCCTTCGATCATTCCAAAGAGAAAACTTTCAGCAAGCGTGATGTGTTCGGAAACCTCAAACACAGACCATTTGTCCGGAGCCGGTTTCCATTTTAACTGAGCCTCGCTAAGGCCTTTTACCGAATCCATAAAAAGCTTTTGCGTGTGTTTCAGATATTTGACGGCGGCTTCCCTTTCTTCCTTGGTCAGTGGTTTTGCCGACGCAGGTGCGGCAGCGGCCGCAAAAAATAAAATACCGAGAGCGATAGATGCAAAAATTGATGGCCTCATTTGAACAAACTCCTTAACATTAAAACTCCAAAAACTATCCGCTAAGAATTTACTACGGACACGGGGATTTTGTTAGTCGAAACGGCCGGAAGAAAGGAATTATTTTTAAGCGTTAAACCCGCCGATCGGCGCCTCGGGTGCAGGTTCTTCGGGCAGGAAGATCATTTTTGCCCGGTCGAGCTTTCCGGGAGAACCGAGAAGCACAACGGTGTCCCCGACCTCTAAGGAATAATTTGCCCCGGGACTGATCTTTGTCTGTCCGTCACGGACGACGGCGATAACCGTTGCGCCGCTTTCGCTGCGAAGGTCCAGCTCGCCGAGCGTCCGGCCGACGACCGGAGAATTTTCATCAAGCACAACTGTGTCGGTGCTTGCAGCGTCAAGGGCTATTCCGACATCAGCAGTTTTTTCCACCGGAGGAAGTGCCGGTGAACGCAGCATTTCATATCCCTGACGGCGAATGCGTTCGATCTGGCTCTCGATCACATTTCGCGAAATGCCGTAACGATGGAGAACGCGCGAAAAGATCTCGATGCTCGTCTCGAATTCTTCCGGGATAACTTCATTTGCTCCCAGCTCGAACAATTCCGTGATCTCGGCAACATAACGGGTGCGGACGACAATGTGCAGCTTGTTGTTAAGGCGGTGTGCCTGATCGACGGTTCGGCGGGCGGCCGACGCATCAGACATTGCCAGGACCAGCGACCACGCTTTTTCTATTCCCGCGTGCAGCAGAACTTCGCGGCGGGTCGAATCTCC
>JANNNS010000231.1:0-8521 GCA_031398645.1 Acidobacteriota bacterium | reverse complement strand
CGGCGGATGTGAGCTCGGCTCGGCAGTCATTACCCATGTTGTCAAGAAAGGCTAAAAACCTGAGTAATTTTGGGAGGAATCGGGATTCCAGTGGATGAAGCGGCTGCTTCCGAAACGCCAATAGATCTCCGAGAAAACTTCAACGCCCTCGCGGTCTTTGCCCCGTCTGTCAGAACCGACGCAAACGGCTCTGCAACGGTCGATGTAAAACTGCCGGACAACCTAACGAGGTATCGCATCACTGCTGTCACCGTCGATCAAGGCAGGCGTTTCGGCAAAACCGAATCGAACATTACGGCCAAGAAACCGCTGATGGTCCGCCCGAGTGCTCCGCGATTCCTGAATTTTGGCGACAAGATCGAATTGCCCGTAGTTGTTCAGAACCAGACAGATCAGGACATGGCGGTGGATGTGGCTGTGCGGGCGACGAATGCGCTCGTTTTAGCGGGCTCGGCCACACCGTCAGCCGAAGCGGATGTTCTAACGGTCGGTAAACGGATCGTCGTAAAAGCTAACAGCCGTGAAGAGGTTCGTTTCCCAGTCTCGACTGTAAAGGCCGGGACGGCGAGATTTCAGATCGCCGTGAGTTCCGGCAAGAACAACGATGCGGCGGAGATATCGCTTCCAGTCTGGACACCTGCGACGACCGAGGCCTTTGCGACCTACGGTTCAACCGACCAAAACGGAGCGATCATTCAGCCGGTCCAGACACCGGGTGATGTTTACCCGCAATTTGGCGGGCTTGAGGTGACGACGAGTTCCACGCAGCTCCAGGAACTGACTGACGCGTACATATATCTTGCGAACTATCCGTACGAGTGTTCTGAACAGATAGCGTCCCGAATGATCTCGACCGCGGCCCTGCGCGATGTTCTCACCGCGTTCAAGGCCAAAGACATGCCGTCTGCCGAGCAGCTTGAGGCTCGGTTTGCACGCGACATACAGATCCTCCGCTCGCGACAGCGTGATGACGGCAGTTTCGGCCTTTGGAAGAAAGATCGGGAACGATATGATTATCCGTTCCTCACAGTTCACGTCGCTCACGCTCTGGCACTCGCCAAGGCAAAGGGTTACAAAGTTCCCGACGATATGCTCAATAAGACGAAGCCATATTTGAGCAACGTCGAGAACTATATGAAGGAGCAGTGGTATATCTCATCGCCGCAGGTTCGCTGGACGATCTCAGCTTATGCTCTATATATCCGCAATATGATGGGCGATAAGGATCCGGGCAAGGCGAACAAGCTTCTGACGGAAGCGACTATCGAAAAACTCAACTTTGAAGCACTTGGCTGGACACTTTCCGTCCTGGCAGATTATAAAGGTTCCGCCGTTGAGGTCGAAGCAATGGTCCGGTTCCTGATGAACCGAACGACCGAAACGGCTGGGGCAGCCAATTTTGTTACCAACTATGGCGATGGCGGCTGGCTGATAATGTACTCGAATCGCAGGTCCGATGGCGTTTTGCTTGAGGCGATGATCAAGGCCCAGCCGAACAACGATCTCATACCCAAGCTCGTGCGAGGACTGCTTGCCCATCGCAAGAGCGGACACTGGGGCTCGACCCAGGAAAACGTGTTCATTCTTCTCGCATTAGACAAGTATTTTAATACGTTCGAGAAAGTGACACCGGATTTCGTTACCCGTGTTTGGCTCGGCAACACCTACGCTGGTGAGCAATCGTTCAAGGGCCGTTCGGTCGATTCGAATGTGCTCAACATTCCGATGTCCTATCTCGTCGATCAGGGCGGCACGTCGAACTTGTTCCTCGACAAGCAGGGAGCCGGGCGACTCTATTACCGCATCGGCATGAAATACGCGCCGAAGAATCTCAAGCTGGAACCGGCGGATTATGGCTTCACTGTGCTTCGAAAATACGAGGCCATCGATAACAAGGATGACGTGAAACAGAACGCGGACGGGACCTGGACGATCAAGTCAGGTGCTCGGGTACGCATTCGCCTCACAATGATCGCCCAGGCACGACGCTATCACGTCGCATTGGTCGATCAGCTTCCCGCGGGATTGGAGATACTGAATCCGGAGCTGGCTACAACTGAGGCGATCCCGCCGGATACAGGCGGCGGCAACACAGGCGTGATGGAGGCCGGCAGCCGGTCGATAGGACGCAACTACTACTGGTGGCGAATGAACTGGTTTGAGCACCAGAACTTCCGCGACGAACGTGCCGAGGCATTTTCATCGCTTCTGTGGGAAGGCGTCTATAACTACACCTACGTTGCAAGGGCGACAACGCCCGGCCAATTCGTCGTTCCGCCCGCAAAGGCTGAAGAAATGTATGCTCCGGAAACCTTCGGCAGAACCGGAACGGATTTCTTAACGGTCGAATAGCGATCTGCGAAAGGCTGAGAAGGTCGATCAAAACTTCTCAGCCTTTCGATTATTTCGGCGTGAGGGAAAGTTTTGTCTATCGCTTACTTCTCCATCGTCTCTCGGCCTCGCGAGCGTTCACCCGTCGGACTGCTCGGACGATCGTTACTATAAGAAAAATTGTTCCAAAACCAAGAAAGAGCAGGAACAGGACCATCGATATCTCAAAAGGAACCTTTAGCCACGCCCCGCTTCTTGCACTAAATCCGCCCATGACAAGCGTTATGAATTCAAGAGCTGCGATGGAGTAACCAAACATGGCGAGGAACGCGGGTATAGATATATTTTTCTTTGAAGTGCTCATTTGAGTTGTAATCCCATCCATTTCAACACAGACGCCGCGAAAAGGTTGATTTGCTCAACGATCTTGTATAAGTTCCGATCTGGCGACTATGTGGTAATATGCTCGTCTTATGAAAATCCTGATCGGGTTTATCGCTTTGTTGTTTAGTACACAGGTGTTGTCGGCGCAGGAACTCTCGCGGGCGATCTTTCAAACTGAAAAGAGGTTTGAAAAAATGGTCGCGGAGAAAGGTATTCGCGATGGGTTTATGGAGTTTCTTTCTCCCGTGGCAGTAATGTTCATGCCGGACGCGACGAATGGCCGCGAGGCGTGGAAGGCAAGGCCGGCGTCGCCTGCCTCGCTGACGTGGAACCCGATCTGGATCGACGTAGCGACCAATGGTGCGCTCGGCTACAGCATCGGAAATTCTCAGTATCGGGCAAAGGGCAAGGACGATCCTGCCGTGGTCTATGGCCATTACATTTCGGTATGGATGCGTCAGGGTGACGGCACTTATAAGGCCGAGCTCGACACCGGCATCAATCACGACAAGCCGGCCTCGGAACCGATCGATTGGAAGAGCCCGCTCGACTCCGGCAAGGAAGCAAATCCCGACCGCATCTCGGCGGCCGATTCGTCCATCTCGTTCTATCAGAAGTCGGAAGAGGATGGGGCCGCGAGTGCGTACAAGTTATTTCTGGCTGACGATGTGATCGTTTTGCGACAGGGCAAGCTGCCTGCTTTTGACAAGAAAGCCGCAAATCTCCTCCTGAAAGACGCGCCGAAGATCGCATTTTCTAAGCGAAAATTGTTTACCGAAGCCGCCGATCTCGGCTATGTCCACGGCCCGTATGTGATGAGCCACAAGAAAGGCGTCGAGATCGAGAGAGGCAACTTTGTCCAGGTTTGGAAGCTAAGAAACAAGAAATGGGTCATCGTCGCCGATGTGCTCATCCCGCTGCCTGCCAAGGCGAATTGACCAACCGCAAAATGAATTCCGCATCACTGGAAAGATCTGATCAGGTGCACGGTAAAGTCGTCGAACTGCTCTTACTGGAGGCGAGTTCGATCGAGCGCGCCGCGTCGCGGTTGGACGGCGAAAGTGTCGAGCGAGCGTTCTCCATCATCTCAGGCTGCTCGGGCAAAGTGATCGTCACTGGAACCGGCAAGTCGGGCGTCATCGCGCAAAAGATCGCGCAAACCCTAACCAGTACCGGAACGGTGGCGATTTTTGTTCATCCGTCTGACGCGATCCATGGTGGTTTGGGTGTGGTAACCCCGGGCGACGTCGTGATCGCTCTGAGCAATTCTGGCGAAACGGAAGAGCTGTTGGCGATGATGCCTTCCCTAAAGGCAAGGGAAGTGAAGGTCATCTCGATCGTAGGGAATCTTTCGTCAACGCTCGCGAGGCAGTCTGATGTGGTCCTTGAAGCCTCGGTAGATCGTGAGGCGTGTCCGTTGAACCTTGCTCCGACTACATCGACGACCGTCGCTCTGGCGATCGGTGACGCATTGGCGATGACGCTGATGGAATCGCGAGGCATAACTGAGACAGACTTTGCGGTGAACCATCCTGCGGGACGTTTGGGCAAACGCCTGACTCTTCATGTAAGTGACCTGATGCACGAGAGCCCGAATGTAGGGCTCGAAACAGGCTGGCTGGAGGTAGTGAAGTCGATCTCGAAACATTCGCTTGGCGCTGTCAATGTATTGGATCAGGCAGGCAATCTTCTTGGAATCGTCACCGATGGCGATCTCCGAAGAACCATCGAACGGGTCGGCGAAGGCGGCCTTGGTGGACTGACCGCCGAACAGATGATGACCAAAGGCCCGATAACTGCTCGGCCCGAAATGCTCGCCTATGACGCTCTTCAATTGATGGAGAATCGTCCTTCACAGATATCCGTCCTGCCCGTGGTGAATGAAAGTCAGCGTTGTGTCGGCCTCCTGCGTCTCCACGATATCGTTCGAAGCGGCTTGTAGCACGTTGTGAGGCAAATCTGCGGCTCCCGTCCGCATCCGACATTCCAGATTCACCACCAATATGAAGTATCAACGAATCCTTTCGACCTGTATCGCGGCTTTCCTGTTTTGTTCTGTTGCTTCCGCCCAGAAGCCCGAGGTGACCATCAGCTTGAATGAGACCTTCTTCGATTCGCTTCTCGACGCAGTTTTTCAGAATGCTGCTCCGATCGAATTCTCGATCGCCGCGAACGATCGAACCGGAGCGAAAGAGGTCCCGGCGGCCTCGGCCCTCGGTTTCGCTTCGAAAGGACGGTCCGCGTGTAAAGAGGTGATCCAGCTTTTGAGAGAATCGAACGGGATCCGAACATCGGTGCGTTTCCGCGAGGGTAAGATCTTTGCGCCGCTCGCATTCACGGGTAATTACAACCCGCCGCTGGTGGGCTGCGTTCCGTTCTCGGGCTACGCCGAGACCTCTATCGAGCTTGAATTCGACCAGCAGAATCAAAAACTGATCGCCCGGGCGAAGGTGTTGAACGTATCGCTCAACGGGACCGGCGGAGTCGGCGGAACTCTGATCGCCAAGATGGTCCAGGGTTCGATCGACCGCAAGATCAATCCGATCGAAGTGCTTACATTGGAAAAGATTTCCTTCCTGCTTCCCCTAAAAAAGGACTCGAATATGCGGATGAAAGCAACGTCCGTCCGTCATGAGATCGTGAACGGAGCCCTGAATGTCGTGATCGCGTACGATTTTGTAAAGGTCTGATGCCCGCTAGCTCGGCTGACTGATTTGCTACCTATTGCGTTCCCAAACAGACGAAATCGTGTCGAATGAAGGCGAATTGCCCTCATTTTGCACGATTTTGCGGTATTTCCCCTTTGGTACGGTTCTTGCGGATAGGAAGGCTAGTCGGTTCTTCCGGCATTGAGTTGGAAAGGGGGAACCTATGAGAAATACATTAAGGAAATTAGGCATTGGAACGGTAGCGGCGGCCGCTTTGTTGTTCGGATTGGCCGATAGTGCTGATGCACAGCGTAATCGTGGCCGCGACCGCGGCAATGCACCGCAAAAGCAAGAGAATCAGGAAGCTAAGCCGCAGCGTGCTGAACCCGTGCGTCCGGAAAGGACTGCCCCGGTGCGTCCGGAACGCAATGTTCAGAACGAACGCCAGGAGCAGGCCAAGCAGCGTCAACAGCAGCAGGTCCGTGAGCAGCAGGTTCGGCAGGAGCAGGTCCGCCAGCAGCAGGTAAGACAGCAGCAGCAGCAGGACAATGACCTTAGAAGCCGCCGTGCACAGCAGCAGGAGGAATTCCGCCAACAGCAAGTGCGTCAGGAACAGGTCCGTCAACAGCAGGCCGCCCAGACCAAGCAGCAGGCAGCGGAACGCCAGCGTCAGAATCAGATAAACCAGCAGAATCAGATCAAGCAGAATCAGGCGAATGATCGACGTCCGCCGGTCCGCGTCAACGATCAGCGTAACAACAATGATCGCTGGAACAATAACGATCAGCGTAACAATAATGATCGCTGGAACAACAATAACGACCGTCGAAATAACGCCCAGTTGATCACGCGTCAGCAGCAGATGGCAATTCGCAACCAGCGTCTCCAGCAGTACAACAGCCGCTGGAGCAACTGGCAGAGCATCCAGAATCAGCGTCAGCGACAGCTTGAACAGCAGCGGCGACGTGCATATCTGCAATATCAGCAGAGATATTGGGCTCGGATCCGTCAGGACCAGTTAAGGCTCCAGCAGGCACGGTACTACGATAACTTGTACAACAACTATCGATATAACCGTGGCGGCCAGCTTTATTACACGAACCAGTACGGTGCCCAAATGCTTCAGGACGCCATTAACACCGGCTATGAAGAAGGCTTCCGTGCCGGTCAGGCAGATCGTAACGACGGCTGGGGATTTAATCCAACGTCATCCTACGGTTATCAGGACGCGAGCTTCGGTTACGACTCCTATTATGTTGACATGGGCGAGTACAACCACTACTTCCGCGAAGGTTTCCGTCGAGGCTACGAGGACGGCTACTACAGCCGAAATCAGTACGGGAATTACTCGAACGGTAAGTACAGCGTGATCGGTTCGATCATCGGAACGATACTCGATATCGTCCAGTTCTGATCCGAAACCTTATCGGCTAATGATAGAGGCTGCCTTAATCGGCGGCCTCTTTTCTTGTATTCGTTTATAGATCGGAAGATCTTTCGTCGGTCACTTTGTTCCCAAGACAGTGATGCTGCTGCCCATCTTTCTCATTCCGGGAATTAGGGAAGAAATGGCGTCGTCCATTTTGCCCGCGTGCCAGGGAAGGGCTTTGTTGATGGGAATGCCGAACTTTTCCAGGGCGAGCAGCGGATAGCGGGTCAGCGTGCCGTGACGGATGAGTGAAGTGGATGAGAATGAGCTGTCGAGAGATTTTAGCCGTTCAGGCGTGAGCGGGCGGCAGTATGCATCCTCGCGTTTTCCCAGAACCTTTGTGCCGATCGCGTAAAGTGGGGCTTGCCATGGTTCGGCCGCGGCAAAGCGTCCGCCGGGTTTGAGTACACGAGCGGCCTCGGGCAGGGCGAGCTCGGTGACGGTATGATGAAGACAGCCGCCGGTGAAGATCCCGTCAAATGCTTCTGAAGTAAACGGAAGCTCTTCGGCTATTCCAACAACAGACCAAAAGCGTTCGCCGACTCCCGCTGCGTCAGCAAGACCTCGGGCAAAGGCGGCTTCGCCTGCCATTGGGGTCACAAGCCAGGCTTCGGCTGCCCCGGCCATCAGAAATTTGATAGCATGCGTTCCGGAACCGCCAACCTGCAGCAATCTCTTTCCGGGCATTCCCCCCAGATGGCTATAACTATCCCACTGGGAGGCCGAATCATGAACGGCGTCTATCCATCGGTACCAGGGTGATGGAAATGATCGCTTCTCTTCCTCGGTTGCGGCCATTTCTGTGGGAAGCACCGACCACGCCCCGTTCTCATCATCAAGTTTCTTTATCGTCTCCGACGCTCGGGTGTTGTAAAACTCCATCTCCTCATACGCCTCGGCGTACCGCCTGTCTGTCAGGTCGAACGCAGGGTCGTCGGCACTTATGGATAGTGATTCGGGCGCCAGCAAAACTGGTATGCCGTTCACGACCGGATAGGCGCACTTGTTGTCTTCGCGAACCAGGACCGTATCGGTGACGCCGGCGGGCTTTGAAACACCACCTTTTGCATTGGGCAGGTCACCGCGCGGACTCAAACGTCCGCCGAGACTGATCTCTGCCTCGCGCAGACTCAACAGTTCAAGCCTTAGTTTGGTCACCGGGCAGACCAGCAACTGAGCATGAGCTGTTTCGTTGTGCGCGTTCATATAGGGAAGCTGGACGGCGAGCGTTTTACAGAATGGCCGATGAGCAAGCTTCGATCATATTGAATTACTTCCGGGATTTCAAACAAACGAGAGGCAAGGCTAATTTGTACATTGTAAAACGCTTTATTATTCTCTAACCAATGGCTCTACCTCTGGTTGCAATCATCGGCCGGCCCAACGTCGGCAAATCTACTCTGTTCAATCGCCTGACCGGATCGCGCAAATCGATCGTGGGCGATGAGCCGGGAATTACGCGTGACCGGATCTTTGGCGACGTAGAGTGGAAGGCAAAGACCTTTGAACTTGTGGATACCGGCGGGATCGTGCCTGATGACGAGGCGATAATTCCCGCAAATATCTTTAAGCAAGCCGGATTTGCTATTGACAAGGCGGTCGCGATCATTTGGGTGGTGGATGCGCGGGCGGGCATCACGCCTCTGGATGAGGAGATCTCGCTTTTCCTACGGAATATAGGTAAGCCCGTATTTATTGCGGCAAACAAGGCGGAAAGCCGGAAGGTCGA
>JANNNS010000230.1:0-20065 GCA_031398645.1 Acidobacteriota bacterium | reverse complement strand
AGGCGGATGTTGTGCTGGACGCGTCGGGGAGGCTGGTGATCCCAGGCGGGATCGATCCGCATACGCATATGGAGCTGCCGTTTGGCGGGACGTTTGCGTCGGATGATTTTTTTACGGGGACGCGGGCGGCGGCGTTTGGGGGGACGACGACGATCATTGATTTTGCGGTGCAGACGAAGGGCGAATCGATGACCGCGGGCGTCGATGCGTGGCACAAAAAGGCCGAGGGCAAGACGGCGATCGACTACGGGTTTCATCTCATTACGACCGAGTTTGAGGACGGCGATGAGAAGGAAATGTACAAGCTGATGGACGAAGGCATCACTTCGTTCAAACTGTTCATGGCGTATCCGGGCGTGTTTCTGGCGGACGATGCGACGATCTTTCGTGCGATGTCGGCGGCAGGAAAACGCGGCGGGCTCATATGCATGCACGCTGAGAACGGTATCGTCATCAACGAGATCATAAAGCGATTTCTCGCCGACGGACGCACTGCTCCGAAGTATCACGCTCTAACGCGTCCGACCATCGCCGAGGCCGAGGGTGTTCATCGTGCCATCGCCATTGCCGAAATGGCAGAGTCGCCGGTTTATATCGTTCATCTTTCATGTACCGATGCTCTCAACCAGGTTCGGCAAGCCAGAGATCGCGGAATTTCAGCGTTTGCCGAGACTTGTCCGCAATACCTTTTCCACTCGATCGACGATTACGGTGACGGATGGGAAGGGGCGAAATACGTAATGACGCCGCCTTTGCGAGAGAAACACAACTGCGCAGAGCTGTGGAAAGGCCTCAAGATGGACGACTTGCAAGTCATCTCCACCGACCATTGCCCGTTCTGCATGAAAGAGCAAAAGGAGCTGGGTAAGGATGATTTCACAAAGATCCCGAACGGTGCTCCCGGCGTCGAAAATCGCCTCGCTCTGATCTACAACGGCGGCGTGGTCGAGCAGCGCATTTCTTTGAATAGATTTGTCGAGCTGACTTCGACCGCCGCCGCGAAGATGTTCGGAATGTTCCCGAAAAAAGGAACGATCGCCGTCGGCTCGGATGCCGACATCGTCATTTTTGATCCAAATGGCGAAACAACCTTCGGCGTCGAAAACGAACACATGAAGGTCGATTATTCCTCCTACGAAGGCTGGAAGATCAAAGGCAAAGTCGAGACCGTCCTTTCACGCGGCCGCGTCGTTATCCAGAACGGAGAACATACCGGCAAGGCGGGTGACGGACAATTTCTAAAACGCGGCGAGTGTGTACGAATTTGAGATCGCTAACGAAGGGAGTTTCCAATGACGAAGCATGATAACGCAAACTCATTCTGGCTCTCACCCCTGGTGCTCGACGGAGGTGCGGCGGTCGCGTTTCGCGTGGACCATGTTCATGTCCAGCTTGGCAAGGGGTTAAAGGTAAGCTCGGAACAACGGAATGAGCTTTGGGGCCGGATCGGGCGCTTGTGCGAGGAACACCGGACACGGCGCGTACTGGTCGAAGGCAAAGCCCCCGAAGGCGTCTTTCAGACATCAGAGGTCGTCGATGCGGGGCTGAAAACGGCAACCGTCCCGAGGCTTTGGATGGCTATGTGCTTGGACGGTTTCCAGCCTGACGAACTCACCGAGCTTTATGAAACCGTTGCAGGTTCGCGTGGCGTTCGGGTGAAGCATTTTACGAATACTGAGCGCGCTCTGCTTTGGCTACGGAACAACACTCCGGCCTGATCGATCAACACCGGCGAGTTCATCCTGCACGACTCGGGTCGAGTTTTATGGGCAAGTGGTTTCGTCTCAAGTTATGGTATAAGTGGTCGAAGAAAACTGAACTGGAAGAAGCAATATGCCGGATACACCCGAATTGAAACCTGCCTTTTGGTCATCGTTGCCCGGTATACTAACAGGCGTTGGTGGGATCATCCTAGCGACAACGGGTTTGATCACGGCACTGTATTCCGCCGGCGTAATTGGCACAAACGCCAATTCCAACTCCAACTCCGTTCCACCTGTAAATACGGCTGTAACCCTGGCTTCCGTTCCATCTCCTCAACCTTCGGCCAATCCTGAACATGAC
This sequence comes from Acidobacteriota bacterium, assembly GCA_031398645.1. Classification (GTDB taxonomy): domain Bacteria; phylum Acidobacteriota; class Blastocatellia; order Pyrinomonadales; family Pyrinomonadaceae; genus OLB17. The sequence goes on along the minus strand of JANNNS010000230.1, from coordinate 18,001 downwards.
CGCTATAAAATGCTGGCCGGAAAGTGGAGGGTTGTCGAGGCGCCGCCGCAGGATACCTATTTTGAGAAAGCAAAGACGGTAACGTGGGAATACGATGCCGTGGTGAAAGGGAACTTACTGACGCTTAAGGGTCAGATACTTTACGTCCACAATCTGAATGATCGGCCGGTAGATGGCGAGAAAGACATCCGTGCGACCTTTGAAACCACGCTCACAGGTTTAGGCGGCGAAGGCGACTACAGCTTTACGCCCATGGAGGGTGAAGAGGTGACCAGCGCGGCGACGATCCGATTAAAGGACAGCCTCACGGAATTCGAGGGAGAGGTCAAAAACGATGACGGAAAGACCTACAAACTCAAGGGCCGCAAACTGCCGTGAGGCCAGTCGGCCTCGAACCCATCGAGTTTTTGACCGGTCTTGTCGTCACCGCAAAATGTTCTCACAGCTAACCGTGAGTTGCGTCAGCGCTTTGGGCACTTTCCGCCGTTGGTTCGGACTCCGCAGGTGTTTTTGTAAAGCCGGAAATATTCCACCGGCTCTCGATGTTCTTGAAAAGCCGTAGGCTGCTAAAGAATGCACTGGAGCCGACCCCTCCCAGTTTGGAATCACGCTCCCCAGCGAGTTTGGAGTCACGTTCACCGGCAAGTTTCGAGTCTCGTTCACCTGCAAGTTTGGAATCACGCTCACCGGCCAGTTTTGAGTCACGTTCACCTGCAAGTTTTGAGTCACGCTCGCCGGCAAGTTTTGAGTCTCTTTCACCCGCAAGTTTTGAATCAACCTGACTGCTAAGCCCCAATGAACGATCGTCTTCGTTATATCGAAACGACATATATCTATGTTTAGACGCGACAGCACTGGCGCCGGAGACCGCAGCCAACGAGCGTTCCGGAATCGAAACCTCCGGATCTTCGAACGGACGCAAAGTCACTTCGCCCAGGTACCTTTGCAGGAACTGGCTCCAGCTACGGCCCGCTCCTTTTCCGACGAACTCGAGGCGTTTGTAGTACTTTTCAGACGCCCTGTACGTTAGGTAAGACCACGGGAAAAAGAGCGATATTCCGTTCGAATACTGATATTCTCCGCCGCTAAAACCACTGAGGATCACCACGTTGTTGAGTTCGCTTAGAACACGGTCGCATGCTTCCTGAATCCTGCCTAGGATCACGCCGTCTTCACTGCTGAGGTCGCCTGCCAGCGAGTTGCATTCAGCGCGGAGAAGTTCGCAAAAGTCGCCAATGTCCACATTTTGATCGTGCATGTAGGATTGGCATTTCCAATGGACTTGAAGCAGTACCCGTTCCATGTGGCGATAAACTGAGCTTGTCGGATCATCGAAGCATTGAAAAAGGACCTTTGCCAATTTGTCGAATTCGGTATTCAGCCCATCGAGCTTTGCCATGTCCCACGCGGCCATATCGACAGAGGCTCCACCGACGGTAAACGAATCCTGGCTCTTTATGAATCTTGTAACAAAACGTGCCGCGACCTCATTATCATCGAGCGGCGTAATTTCGCGTGCGAGCGAGCCTAGTATCTTTGCGTAGGTCCAGCCCGCGCTCGGAACGCTGCCTTCCGACGCGATCATTGTTTTTGCGGCTCTTTTGTACTGATAACCAACTTCGAGCATGCCCATCACGCAGCTGTCGAAGCCCAAGATGTCGAGCGGCTGGCCGAGCAAAACCGTTGACCGTCGTCGGTCGGCGTCCGGATCGATGTCAAATCGGTGCTCCTTTTCATATTCCAGATCCAGATCGTGAATCTGGCCTGCCAACTCTTCCTTGCTTCTTGTGAGCCTGTCGACCAGCAAGAACATGTCTTCCATTTTCATTGTCTTGCCGGACGACTCGTCCTTAAACAATCCCGGATCGTTAAAGCCCAACGAATGACCGGAGAAGATCAGACCGTATTTATCCGCCCGACGGCCGCGCCGAATGGTGTCACCGGTGTGAACCTCGACCTTGTTCAGGCACCAGTCGACAAAATTCAACACTGAGCGATAATCGGCGGCATTCTCATTGCGTTTTTGCGAGACGCGATAGAGTTTGTTTGGAACCTTAAACGAGCGAACGTGTCTGGGGTTGGCGGAGTCCGAAAAATCGCAATAGAGAGTCGGGATGGACTCCGAGTTTCCGTCATAGTAGACAAACAAGTTTGTGCCATTGGCCTCTTCGCCCGCTATTCCTTTTATCTGCTCCATTGCGTGCGCCATGTCGACACTCAGGTCGTTGTCGCCCGCCAGATATATCATTATCGTCCATTCCTTCTGGTTCATTTTCGGATCTCCTTTTCTCGCTGCAAAACACCGTTGATCGAGTTCAGGTTTTAACAACCGGACTCAGATCGAAACCGACGACGTGATTTACCGTGTGATGCTCACAATATAAGTCAAAATCGGGAGATCGCCAAACGTTTTTTGAGACTCGCTATTTCTTGCTCGACCGCTAAAGCCAAGAATTGTGGTAGATCGGCGCCGGGGAAGGCGGCGCCGGTCAGATTACTTTTGGGGTTCGAGTACTATCTCGCGTGCCAGACGGTCTTGGAGCACTTCGCGAATCTCAAGCCGGTCTCTGTAGCCCTGCATCTGCTTGGCGTCATTCCCGATCACTTGTTGAGCTAGGTTGTCGGCTTTTGCGTCATTTGCTTCCATGGTGGCGAGGTTCTTGTATTCCGTTAGCAGCAGCACGTTGAAATCAGCGGCCCCGTGTGCCTCCGTAGTTAGAACCTTATATGACAGGATTAGACCTTCTTTCTTCATAGCCTCCTGGTTTTTCTTCCACTCGCTGGCCAGATAGTTCATGTAGGCAGCGTCCATGCCGGGCTTTACTCTTATAAATCCAATGGACCAGACGGAGCCGTTGTGATACGGACGATTTACCTGTGCGAAAACGACCGCGGATACGGTAAGCACGATAACGACGAGGAAGCTGAATAGAGTACGTTTGTTCTTCATGATTTCTCCTATCGAGGCATTCTGAATTCTAAAATGCAATATTGTCGTTTGAGTGCAAGTTCCGGGGTTCCATCGCGGCCACCGCACTCGTCCCGGCGACCGCGCAACCAACTTACTTCTCGAAAGACTCTTTAGGGAATTGGCCTTCCTACACCGATAAACGGAAGGGCAAGCGAAATCGGGTCGCCTGGGCTGAAAGAAAGTTTTTTAATATGCGTGTGTTGCTTTATACTCTGTGCGTAACCCGATTCGACACACAAATTGAATGGATGACGCTGCTTCGCACCAGATCACAAAACTCCTGACCAAATGGGGTGGGGGAGACCAACGTGCGCTCGACGAGTTAATGCCGCTGGTTTACTACGAGCTTCGCCGGATGGCCAGAGGCTACATTCGGCGCCAGCCAGACGGAAACTCATTTCAAACGACCGACCTGATCCATGAGACCTATATAAAGCTAGTCCGTAACGAAGACCAGAACTGGCAGAACCGAGCGCATTTCTTTGGCGTAGCAGCCAGTGCTATGCGGCATATCTTAGTTGATCATGCCCGTGCGCGGCATGCAGAGAAGCGAGGCGGCGGGCTGGACCGCGTCTCACTTTCTGAAACCATGGCGACGGTGGCGATTCAGTCGAGACAAGTTCTCGATCTGGATGATGCTTTGAAAAGACTGGCGGAGCTTGACCAGCGAAAGGGAGATGTCGTTGAACTCAAATATTTTGGCGGCCTTACGAACGAGGAGGCAGCAGAAGTTCTGCTGGTCTCGGTCGAGACCGTTAAGCGCGACTGGCGTTTTGCAAGGGGTTGGTTGCTGCGCGAGCTCGAGGCCGAGAACAAATGAGCCTTTTTCTCAGAAGTTTCCGTTTTTGTAGAGTAGATGGATAAACTCCGGCTTGAAAAGATAGAACGCATCTACCAGGCGGTTTTGGACGGCCCAGAAGACCTGCGTGAGCGCCTGCTGGCCGATTCCTGCGACGGGGACGAAGATCTGCGTAGTGAGGTCGAATCACTCCTTCGCTTCGAGAATAAGGACTCAAGCTTTATCGATTCGCCTCCGGAATTGCTCGCCGCGGACGTATTTGAAGGATCTTCGTCGGAACTCGCCGCTGGTGACAAGATAAGCCATTACACGATCCAGCGGCTGCTGGGCGAGGGCGGAATGGGCCAGGTCTATCTTGCCTCGGATGAACGTCTTCGCCGTAACGTAGCGCTAAAGATATTTCCGCCGACCATCGCGGACGATGCAGAGAGCCTGATGCGTTTTGAACGTGAGGCCCAAGCAGTATCGGCGTTGAACCATCCCAACATACTCACCGTTTATGAGTTCGGTGAACATCAAGGGGTTCATTACATCGCGACCGAGTTTATCGACGGCATTACCCTTCGCTCCAGTCTTTTAGCGGCGCAGCCGAGACCCGCCCAAGCTCTCGAGATAGCCATCCAAGCCCTTTCCGCACTTGAAGCAGCACATGAAGCCGGGATCACTCACCGAGATATCAAGCCCGAGAACATAATGATCAGGAGAGATGGCTACGTTAAGGTGCTCGATTTTGGGCTTGCCAAACTTGCTCATCCGGACAAAAGTACACGGACCCATTCCGGCTCCGAGGATCCGACAGTGGCACTCCATCAGACAAAGCCCGGCGCCGTTATGGGAACCGCGGCATATATGTCTCCGGAACAGGCACGCGGGCTGAAGATCGATGCCAGGAGCGACATTTGGAGCCTCGCTGTCGTCTTGTACGAGATGCTTGCCGGCAGCCGTCCGTTCATGGGCGAAACGCACGCCGATATAATAGTGGCTATACTCGGCAGTGAGCCGGCTTCTCTTGCGGAGCCGGTCGAAAGCGTTTCCGCAGAGTTGGAAGGGGTCATCAGAAAGGCTCTTGAGAAGAAAGCTGAGGCTCGCTTTCAAACGGCGGGCGAGTTCAAGGCGGAATTGGAAGCGATCAAACTAGGCCTTGGGACGAAGCTGCCTTCGACGGTCGCGTCAGCCATCTCGTCTGCCGAAAAAGCTGCTCAAAGCACCGCCATCATGCCAGACGCGCCCGGCGTGACCGATGGCCGTGCACCCAGGGCAACGAGCGATGGCCGGGAAGGGAACGAGCCAGCCCATTTAAGTTCGATGCTGAGCTTTCGGGCGGTTGTCAGCGAGGTCCGTTCGCATAAGCTTAGGTCGGCAATAGCTGCGGTTCTCTTGATAGGAGTGGCCTCACTTGGAGCTTACTTCGCGCTCAACATTTTTCGCAGCGACGCCATAGACTCGATCGCTGTCCTTCCATTCGACAATTCCGGCGACCCCGAACTTCAATTTATCTCGGACGGCCTGAGTGAGAGCCTCATCGACCGCTTTGCCCAGCTCCCGCAGCTAAAGGTCATATCCCGAAACTCGAGCTTTAAGTTCCGCGGCTCCGACGTTGATCTCGGTTCTATCGCCGCACAACTAGGCGTCCGTTCGATCGTGACCGGGAAAGTGACGAGGGTCGGGGATGAACTGGTCATCCGGGTCGACGTTATCGATGCGTTGGAGAATCGACAACTGGCTGGCGGACAGTATCGGCGAAAAGGCGGCGACCTTCTTGGCCTGCAAAGCGAGATCGCGCAGAATACGATCGAGAAGTTCCGGGTTAGACTTACCGACGGCCAGTCGCGTCGGATGGCCGAGAGGAACACTGAAAACTCAGAGTCGTACCGATATTATCTGAACGGCCTTGTCCTTCTAAACGACAAGGACGTCGGCCGGGATAAAGCTCTGGACTATTTTCAGAAGGCGATCGATCTTGACCCCGACTTTGCGCTTGCATGGGCTGAGATCGCCTGGATCTATTTGGCACAGGCAAACGCGAGTAGTGATCCGGACGTCCAGATGCCAAAGGCGAGAGCGGCCGTCGAAAAGGCTCTCGCCCTTGATCCGGAGCTTGCAAAGGCTCGGGTCGTGCGGGCGATGATCTACGAGTACGAGTTCGAATGGACAAAAGCGGAAGGCGAGTATCGACAGGCCATTGAACTTAGCCCGAACCTCGATTTTGCACGCAACAACTATGCGTTTTTTCTTTCGGTATTGGACCGGCAGAACGAAGCACTCGCCCAGCTAGAAGAGCAGCGGATACGCGATCCGCTAAATCGCAGGCTGCTGCTACTCCAGAAAGCGATCGTTCTGGTTCAGGCGAGACGCTTTGACGAGGCGTTGCAGGCCTATCAGGAAGCCCAGGCGGTCGAACCGTCTAAAGGTGTCCCAGATTTCGCCCTCGGCTATGCCTACGCGGGCAAGGGTTTGAGGAACGAAGCGATAACGTATTACAGAAAGTCGGTGGCCGATCTCGGGGGCGAGGAGAAGTACAGCCAACCGCTGGTCTATCTCGCGGCGACCTATGCCGGCATGCCCGACAAACGAGCCGAAGCCAAGGCGATCCTGGCGAGGATCGAGGCAATGAACGAATATGTGTCCCCGGCCCTTCTTGCGGTCGTTTACACTGCTTTGAGCGATAATGACAAGGCAATGGAACTGCTCGAGCGTGCATTTGCGAGGCGCGACCTACTGCTCAGGTTTATTCGAACCGGGTATGAATATGATGGGCTTCGAACCGATCCACGATTCGCAGATCTTGAGAAGCGAATCGGGATGCGATAACGCTCATCGTGCCGACTATTGTTTCCACGAGCCCTGTTTGATCGAGCGCCGATAAAAGAGTGCGTCACCATGTATGAACGAAGATGAGCCCGAATCTAACCTTTGGCTTGCTCCGCTAGTCTCAGAGGACGATTTTAGCGTGGCGTTTCGTGGTGATCATGTTCACGTCGAGCTCGGTCCTGATTTCAAGGTCGAGGCCGGTGAGCAGGATCTGTTTTGGGCACGGCTAAAGGCTATCTGTATGGAGCACAACTCAAAGCGAGTCCTGATCGAAGGGTTTGTGCCGCGAGGGGAAAGGGAGACCTCGGAGATAGTCGAAGCCGGGCAGCGAACGGCCACAGTACCGAATCTATGGCTCGCATTTCATTTGTTGAACTTTACGCCGACTGAGCAGAGTGAACTATACGTCGCTATCGCCGCAACGCGTGGCGTCCGCGTCAAGTTCTTTGCCGATCACGAGCACGCCCTGAACTGGCTGCGCCGCAATGCGCCGCCATAACTATTTAGATATGAACAATCGACTTGCCCAGAGAGAGATACTTACGAAATTTGGGTCTTTTGTTGAGATACTTTTCTATGACGGCCAGGCCGAATCGATCGCGTTGGTACTGGGTGAGATCAGCGATGGCGAAAACGTCCTCTGCCGCATACATTCCGCGTGCATAGGGGGACACGTTTTCAATAGTCTTGAATGCGAGTGTGCAGCTGAAATGGCGGCAGCTCAAAAGGCAATTCAGGACGAAGGACGCGGAATAGTCATCTATCTCGATCAGGAAGGGAAGGGAAATGGACATTTGGCCTTGATGGCGAGCATTCCCTTCAAGAAAGCAGGATTGAGTCAAAGCGATGCCTATGTCGCGGCGGGCTTTAAGGCCGATGCGAGAAGCTATCGCCCAGCCGCTGAGATCCTGCACGAGCTTGACGTTCGCTCTATCGTCCTGCTCACGACGAATTCTGCAAAAGCTGATGACCTAAGGAAAGAGTCGATCGACATTACGTCAATTCGGCAGCTGGCGGTATAAACTCAACACGATATGATCTTTTCAGACAGGTGGCTTTCTCAAAAACTTGAACGCACTGAGGCCCGGTCTAATGCAGCCTTGGTCGAAAGCCGGGCACGTATCGAGCCGGAGGTGGGCGCAGAGTGGATCGAGGTCGGCGGAACTTACGCGATGTTCGATGGTGTCGGTTCTCCGCTTACGCAAACATTCGGCCTGGGCGTATTTGAGGAAACCACTCCCGAACACCTTGATCAGCTCGAGGCTTTCTTCAAGGATCGAGGAGCTGACGTCTTTCACGAAGTCAGCCCAATGGCGGACGCTTCGCTTCTTTCACTGCTGAACAAACGCGGCTATCGTCCCATCGAGCTGACAAGCGTCATGTATCGCCCGCTGGTCGGCGAACTCGGCGAGCCAAGGGAACGTGACGAGAGGCTTATCACACATGTCATTTCACCTGATGAGGTTGAAGTTTGGGCAAGGACAGCGGCGGACGGTTGGGGAGCCGAGGAACCTGAGCTTGCCGAGTTTATCTTCAATATGGGCCGCGTGAGTGCCCAGTGCGAAGGCGGCTACCCTTACATCGCTGAATTTGATGGAACTCCGATCTCGACCGGAATGCTCCTTATCTACGACGACCTTTGTATTCTCGCCGGGGCGAGCACCGTTCCCGCCGGACGGAAGAAGGGAGCCCAAGGTGCTTTGCTTTCGGACCGGATGAATTTCGCCGCTCAGCAGGGCTGCACGATGGCGATGATGTGTGCGGCACCGGGTAGCCAGTCACAGAAGAACGCACAACGGAATGGCTTTGAGATCGCCTATACGCGAATAAAATGGCAGTTGTCCACGTAGTGTCTCTTGCCCTCGGGGAGGTGCCGAACAGATATGGTCGAGAATGAGACGATAGAACATGCAGATGGGCGCGTAGAACTGAATGACGCGGCGTTGCTCGATATCGCATCTTCGCCCCTTTACAACGAAGACCTCGCACCGGTTTCGGTCGCAGATCGCAACTGGACAACTTACAATTACGCCGCGCTCTGGATCTCAATGGCCCACTGCATCCCAACGTATATGATGGCGTCGGGCCTGATCTCGGCCGGGATGAACTGGTGGCAGGCGCTCGTCACTATTTTGCTGGGCAACACGATCGTCCTTGCGCCCATACTTCTGAACTCGCATCCCGGCACAAAATACGGCATTCCTTTCCCTGTATTTGCGCGAGCGGCATATGGAACTATCGGCTCGAATCTTCCGGCATTGATGCGGGCGATCGTGGCTTGTGGATGGTTCGGAATACAGGCATGGATCGGCGGGCAGGCGTTGCAGACTTTTTTCGCAGCATTTATTCCCGGATGGGCAACTCTTTTGGGCGGAGCTATAGGCGGACACACGCCGACCGAATGGCTTTCGTTCCTTTTATTTTGGGCGCTCAATATTTTGATCATCTATCGGGGAATGAATGTGCTCCGCCATTTTGAGAATTGGGCAGCACCGTTCGTTTTAGTAATGACCGCCATCTTGCTCGCTTGGATAGTCTATCAAGCCGGCGGCATCGGCTTTCTACTACATGAGCCGGGCAAGTTCCAGACCTTTGGCGAGTTCTTCTCGATATTTATACCTAGCCTGACCGCGATGATCGGTTTTTGGGCCACGCTCAGCCTGAACATGCCGGACTTCACGCGATTCGGCAAGAGCCAGCGTGAACAGGCTGTCGGACAGGTCGTCGCACTGCCAACGACGATGGTCGTTTTTGCGGCAATGGGCATTTTAATAACGTCGGCGGCGGTAGTTGTCTTTCCGCAGATGAATCCCGCTGACGCATGGGACCCGGTCAAACTTGTCGGCCAATTCTCACAGCCGGTCGTCGTAGCGATATCGATGTTTACTATAGTCGTCGCAACGCTTTCCGTAAATATCGCTGCCAACGTGGTTTCGCCCGCGAATGATTTTGCGAACGCGTTCCCAAAATGGATCTCATTTCGAACGGGCGGATTGATCACCGGGATCATCGGGATATTGATGATGCCGTGGAAACTGCTCGCCGACCCAAGCGGATACATCTTCTCTTGGCTGCTCGGCTACTCCGGCGGGCTAGGGTCAATCGCCGGAGTTCTGATCGCGGACTATTGGATAGTTCGCAGAAGGGACCTGAATCTCGGAGATCTTTACCGAACAAAGGGCGAGTACCGCGGATGGAATTGGCGAGCTGTAGCAGCGACACTTTTGGGTTGCTTTTTTGCGTGGATAGGATTGATAATTCCAAGTCTAAGGGTGCTTTACGATTACGCGTGGTTTGTCGGTTTCGGCGTCGCCTTTGTTGTTCACTGGGTGTTGATGAAGGTGGCCGGGCCAACGAATGAATTGGAAGTTTGACGAGAATTGACCCGACACCCGCCTGTAGAATATGTACAAGAAAGCTGCAAGGCGCTGGAATGGCCTGTTACAAAAGGATCGCGGCGGAGGCGGTAGACACGCTGTTAGCAGGACGTCTCGCATTTGTCCGTACTGTTTGTCCGGGATCCCGTCGTTGGAGTTCTCTCTTCATGTTAAGGAGGCTCATCACACGAACATCGACGACGATCTGAAATTAAAGATTAAGCGGCTGGAGACGCGCGTCCTAAAGGAAAAGGTCGCCTCGCGTGTGAAGCGAGTCACTTCTAACTCCTCCCCTTCTACGGATGTAGAATTTTGCACAGAATGCAAATATTCGGTCGTCAAGGGCTCGATGAACGTTCACAGGAGAATATACTGCAGAAAGAGGTTCGGATAGAGAATGTCAAGAATCATCAAATGCGGCCTCATACAGGCCCACAATGTCGCACCTGCGGATGCTCCGATCGATGAGATCAAAAAGGCGAACATCGACAACCAAATGAAGTACATCGAGGACGCCGCAAAGCAGGGCGTTCAGATGCTTTGTTTCCAGGAGATCTTCACGACGCCATATTTCTGCGCCGAACAGCAAACCCGGTGGTACGAAGCGGTTGAAAACGTGCCCGACGGGCCGACCGTTCAGCTGATGCAAGAGATCGCAAAACAGCACGGGATGGTAATAATCGTGCCGATCTATGAGGAAGAGCAGACAGGCATCTATTACAACACTGCGGCGGTTATCGACGCAGACGGGAAGTATTTAGGCAAGTATCGCAAAACTCACATTCCCCACGTGGCTCCCGGATTTTGGGAGAAATTTTACTTCCGGCCCGGCAATCTCGGTTATCCGTGTTTTGATACCGCGTTCGCCCGCATCGGCGTTTACATTTGCTACGACCGCCATTTTCCGGAGGGCGCTCGATGTCTCGGCCTGAACGGTGCGGAGATCATCTTTAATCCATCGGCTACAGTTGCCGGGCTGAGCGAATATCTTTGGAAGCTAGAACAACCCGCACATGCCGTAGCAAATGGTTACTTCGTTGGTGCAATAAACCGCGTTGGAACCGAAGCTCCCTGGAACATCGGCGAATTTTACGGCCAAAGCTATTTTTGTGATCCTCGTGGCCAGATGCTCGCCGTTGGGACCCGTGACCAGGACGAACTGATCGTCGCCGACCTCGACATGGACATGATCCGCGAGGTGCGCAACACATGGCAGTTCTTTAGAGATCGCCGCCCGGATGCCTACGGGGCGATCGTTGCGGACTGACCTTATGCAGCATCGAGAACGCTATTCTTCCGGAGCAAAGTGGGAATCGATCGTCGGCTATTCGCGTGCCGTCCGCGTGGGTGACCGTATTTATGTGACGGGTACGACGGCGACGGACGAGGAGAGCAGAGTCGTCGGTATTGGCGACGCATACCGGCAAACGGTTCAGTGCATCTTGAATATCGAGCGGGCACTCAAGAACTTTGACGTTGGACTGCAGAACATAGTGCGCACGCGAATGTTTGTCACTGACATTTCGCGCTGGGAAGAGTTTGGCCGTGCCCATGGCGAGTATTTTCATGAGATCCTTCCAGCAACGACAATGGTTGAGGTCTCAAAACTGATCGACCCTGATATGCTGATAGAGGTCGAAGCAGACGCTGAGTTATAGGATTGCCTGAAATGCCCGAACTGTCCGTTGAACAGATCGAGAATAACTTCGCCGAGATCCATCCGGCGATGACCGCGGCCGAAGCTGCCGTGGAAGCGAACCGTTGTCTTTATTGCTTCGACGCACCCTGCACCCATGCCTGCCCGACGCACATCGACGTCCCTTCGTTCATTAAGAAGATCTCAAGCGGCAATCTGATGGGCTCGGCCCGCGTGATCTTTGACGCAAACCCAATCGGTGCGACCTGTGCACGCGTTTGTCCGGTCGAGGTTCTCTGCGAAGGTGCGTGCGTCGAAAAGACTCTGGTCCAAAAACCTATCGAGATCGGGCGACTGCAGCGATATGCGACCGACCACGCGATGAACAGCGACAAGCAGATCTTCACCAGGGGCGAACCGAATGGGAGATCGGTCGGCATCGTTGGCTCCGGCCCGGCCGGGCTATCGTGCGCAGCTTATCTAGCCCGGCTTGGATACGATGTGACGATCTACGAACGGAGGGAGAAACCCGGCGGCCTAGACACCTACGGCATGGCGGAATATAAGATGGCGCAGAGCGTGTCGCTTGCTGAAGCGGAGCACATAGCCGCGATGGGCGTAAAGTTTCTTCTCAACACCGAGATCGGGATACGATCCGAATCGCCTGCCGAGGCTGGTGATCTCGAGGCCCTTCCAGGTGTTGATGATCTGGAAGCCGCTCAGATCGTCTCATTCGCCGACCTGGAAAAATGGCACGATGCTGTCTTTCTGGCAACCGGCCTTGGGGACACCACTCGCCTTAACATTCCAGGTGAAGAATTAGAGGGTGTTTACGATGCACTCGATTTCATCGCCAGAATAAAAACGCGGGACTGGCTAAGCGTGCCGCTTGGCAAAACGGTCGCGGTGATCGGTGCAGGGAATACTGCTATCGACGCTGTAACTCAGGCGAAACGTCTGGGCGCGGACAAAGTGATTCTTGTCTATCGTCGAACTGAAAAGGACGCTTCAGCGTATGATTATGAACTGGAGCTGGCTAGAAAAGATGGTGTCGAGTTCGTATGGCAGGCCGCCCCGATCGGTATTCTATCGGACGCGGATTACACACACGTAACTGGCCTTCAGTGCGAGATGACTGATGGGACGCTTAGGCTCTTCGACATCCCGTGCGACATGGTCATCAAAGCCGTGGGGCAGCAAAAAATGCGGCATTTCTTTGAGAAGGTCGCGAATGTCGACATCGATGACAAGGGACGCGTTGTCGTGAACGAGCAGATGCAGTCGTCCAACCCAAAGATATTTGCCGGCGGCGACTGTGCCAACGGCGGCCGTGAGGCCGTTGACGCGGCGCAAATGGGTAAGCTCGCCGCACAGGGAATTCACCAGACGTTAACGGGCGAGACCGTCAAATTCGCCGGTTCTCGAGCCTAGGAGGCGGTTTTTGCCGCAGATTTGCGCGGATGACGCAGATAAAGAACGGAAGATGATCTACGATTCGAATGTAAATGAGCAGTTTCGTCACGCCGAACTTACAAAAGGAATAATTGGAGTATTCTATGAGGTATATAATGAGCTGGGTTATGGCTTTCTAGAATCAGTTTATGAAAACTCGTTATCGATCGGTTTGCGTTCCAGCGGCTTCGAAGTCGAGCAGCAGGTGCCAATTCCTGTACGATTTCGTGGCCATTTAGTCGGAAATTTTAGCGCGGACCTGCTAGTCAACAATAAGGTTATTCTCGAGCTGAAATCCTGTCGTTCAATTGTCGATGCACATATATCTCAGCTTCTGAATTATCTTAAAGGCACTAATATCGAAGTGGGGTTACTATTGAATTTCGGGCCAAAGCCGGAGTTCAAGCGAATGGTTTTTGGTAATAACAGAAAGATTTCGAAGTTTACGCCAACTCATCTGCCCTGAGCTGATCTGCGTCATTCGCGTTTATCTGCGGCAAATTTTCGGAAGTGAATCGAAACATTAAAAAGACCCTTAAATATTTGTTTGTCGGCGGAGCATTTCTTGCTCTGTTCTACTTCCTCCCGATCCCGATGGTCATTCTTCTGCTCTGCGGAATATGGGACGTTTCACGGAACCGCGGGTTGGATGCGGGAGTCCTGAGGCAATATTTTCTTCGAAATGGCATCGGTACGTGGCTCGCATCGCCGATCAATATCCTGATGGACATCCTGTCGCTGCCGTACATAAATAAGGGTGTTTACGATCTGGAAGATCTGCCGGCGGACTATCAGAAAGAGATACGCGGACTATTAACAAAGGCCGACGAGGTTCGGCTCGTTGACCTGATCGACAAGAAAACCGAAGGTCTGCCGCGTGCGATGTACTTCTTCAAGTGGTACGGCAAGAACATCGAGGCCGCAATAGACATTCCCGACTTTCATCAAGAGTACAAGTTTATCCGTACCATCGGCGTGTCGGTCTTCAGAGAACGCGAAAGCACCTCACGGCATTTCGGCCCGTTTCGGCCGTCTTTGCGGGTGCTTTACTGCCTTAACGACAATGTTGGCGAACAGGCATTTATAAAGGTAGGCCCGGTCGAGCATCACTGGAAAGATAAGAAGCTCTTCATTTTCGACGATACGCTGCTTCACCAATCTTTTAACGAAACTGACGACCCTCGACTCGTGCTTTTTGTCGACATTATTCGTCCGTCATATGTGCCTTTTGTGTTCGATCTTGCCGTCAGTGTGATCAGAGTGATTTTCAAGGGCATCAATGGCGTTTTCTATAAAAATTGGAAGCTGGTCAAAAACTAAGACCGTCTCGCTGTTTCTGTCGCTTCGCTTTGCAAACTCGCTACGATTGAGTTAGATTCTCCTCTGAAACCACATCACATAAAGCCTTGCTTTTCATCTCAGGTCCTGAGTCTTGGAACATAGGGACAGTTTCAGGAACCTCGGCGTATGTAGTGTGCCTTCTGATCGATAAAAAACAAATTCAACTGGAGAATACTCTTTAATGCTCACAAAATACTATTACCCAAAGACCCTCATCATTTTGGCCATAGCCGCGTTCGCGTTTGGCTGCGGAAACCAGGCCGTCGAGGAGGCAAACAAACTTGTCGATGAGGGAAACTCATTCATTATCAAGAACGGCGAAATAGCGACCAAGACCGGTAACTTGTTTGACGAACTGGTCGGCGATAACGTGACCAAGGTTGAGGATTTCGTCGAATACAAACAGACGAACAAAGCGAAGTTTGACGAGTTGATATCACTCGCCGGCCAGCTTGAGAAGAACAGCCAGGACGCGGCAGCTAAGTTCGACGCGGCCTCCAAGCTCGATACCTCGGCGAAGGTCAAAGAGTACAACGGCCTGAAGGCTCAGGAGTTGAAGAAGCGGGCCGAAGCTCAGAAAATGATGCAGACCTTTGTTAAGGGCTTCGTAGCTGAAACCGACGTCGAGAAGATGGACGCCGCGATCGGCGATTACAACACTAAGTCTGCCGCGATCGTTAAAGAGGCCAATGACATCGCGGCCAAAGGCGAAAAGCTAATGAAGGACAATCCCTCGGATTTCAAGAGCAACTAAGCCGAACCCTTCGGTGAAACTGTGAGCGGCGGCGTTGTGCACGGCAACGCCGTCGTTTTGCGTTTTGGTGCCGCCAAAGAAAGGCAAGATGAGTAATGGTCGGTGCCCCGAACAGCGTAGATAATTGTTTGCCCAAACCGGCCAAAGCAAGTAAACTGCTAAAAAATCTTCCCGAAACCTTTTCCGAACTAGCTCAGAAACTTATGGCAGAACCAGAACTAGGTACCGCTGACACCAAGCCGGCCGGATTTGTTGAAAAGGCCCTCAATGTCATCGAACGCGTTGGAAACAAGCTGCCTGACCCGGCTGCGTTGTTCCTTATCCTTCTTTTCGTGGTTTGGGGGCTCTCGGCATTGCTCTCGACAATGTCCTTCAGCGAGATAGACCCGCGAACAGGCAAGGCATTGGTCATCAACAATCAGATGACCGGAACCGCGATCGCGACGTTTCTTTCGAACATGGTCACCACGTTCACGAGCTTTCACCCGCTCGGCGTTGTTCTCGTGGCATTGCTCGGCGTCGGCGTTGCGGAGCACACAGGTTTCATCAACGCTGCTCTCAAAGGACTTCTCAGTTTCACATCGGCGTCCCTACTCACGCCGATGATCATTTTCGTCGGGATCATAAGCCACACGGCTGCGGACGCGGGTTACGTGCTCGTTATTCCTCTAGGAGGAGTCATTTTTTACTCCGCGGGCCGGCACCCGTTAGCCGGTATCGCGGCCGCATTTGCTGGTGTCTCAGGCGGTTTCAGCGCAAATTTCATTCCCGCAAGTCTTGATCCGCTGCTGGCAGGATTGACTCAGTCGGGAGCCCAGATAATTAACACTTCGTACGTCGTAAACCCGCTTTCCAATTGGTATTTTACTGCGTCCTCCACTTTACTTTTGGTCGGCGTGGGTTGGTTCCTGACGGACAAGATCATTGAACCGCGGCTTCGCAAGACCGCGATCATCGATGGTGATCCTGAAGAAATGCCGAAGATGGAAGAACTCGGCACGGCGGAGAAAAGGGGATTGATCGCGGGCCTCGCTGCGATGCTGATCGGTATAGCGATATTGGCCGCTGTCTCGATCCCCGAAAACTCGCCGATGCGAAGTCCTGCGGGTTATCGCGTAACGCAAGGATCAGTCGATCGACTTAGAACCGCAGGGGTGCCGGACGACGTTCTCGCAAAAGCGGCGCCCATCATCGGGCAGGAGATCTTCGGAAAGACGGCGTTCGACACCGCCTTGAAGGCCCGTCTCGGTGAGGAGAACGCCAAGAAACATACCGAAGCGTTTCAGCAAAATGCAGAGCCTGTTCCGCCTCAGTTGACCGCCGCAAGCGCTCCGCTGATGCTATCGATCGTGTCGCTCATTTTTCTCCTGTTTCTGATACCGGGAATTGTTCATGGCTACGTTGCCGGTACTGTTAAGAGCCACAAAGACATCGTTGAGGGAATGAGCAAAACGATGAGCACGATGGGCTACTATATCGTGCTGGCGTTCTTCGCCTCGCTCTTCATCGCGGCGTTCGGTCAATCTAATCTCGGTGCTTTGCTGGCACTGAAGGGAGCCAACGCACTTCAGGCCCTGGCACTGCCGCCGCAGGTGACGATCATTGGCATCATATTCTTAACCGCAGTCGTTAATTTGCTCATTGGCTCGGCCTCAGCGAAATGGGCACTGCTTGCCCCGATCTTTGTTCCGCTGTTGATGCAGCTCGGAATGTCGCCGGAACTCGCTCAGGCCGCTTACCGCATCGGTGATTCCACCACGAATATCATCACGCCGCTTATGCCTTATTTCCCACTGGTCGTGGTCTTCGCACAGCGGTACGTAAAGAGTACCGGCATCGGTACCATGGTTTCGTTAATGATCCCGTTTACCGTCGCGTTCATGATCACCTGGATAATTTTCCTTATGATCTACTGGGCACTGGGCATTCCGCTCGGCATTCAGGCACCTTATACGTACCCATAAATAGGAGGTTCGAAAGCTATGAGAAGGAATGACATTGATCAGGAACCTGAGATCGAAGAAGTGGTCGACGAAAAGGATGTGCCTGTCGAGATCGCGGAACATCCCGTTCCCGGCATTCACCATGAAACAGGAAAAACGGCGACGTCGCGGCGGCCGCGTTCCTCATGCGTCAGGGCGGGTTCGAGTTCACCCGGGCGTATGGGACGGCGAAGATCGGCACACCCTTCCTCATCGCGTCGCTGACCAAGCCGATGACGGTTTCCGCCGTCATGCTGTTGCGCGATCGCCGGCAGCTGGAGCTTACGGACCCGGTGAAACGATTTCTGCCGCAGTTTCAAGGCGACGGGCGCGAGGCGATCACGATTAAGCACCTGATAACCCATATGTCGGGTCTGCCTGATATGCTGCCGGAAAACATTGAGCTGCGGAAAAGGCACGCGCCGCTCCGCGAATTCGTGGAGCGAACGTGCCGGACCGGCCTGCTTTTTCAGCCGGGCGGGCAGGTCCGGTATCAAAGCATGGGGATTCTGCTGGCCGCGGCGATTGTGGAAAAAATTGCGGCCCAACCATTGCCTCGATTCCTCGCGTCGAACGTTTTCGCGCCGCTGCGAATGACCCGGACGTCGCTGGGCCTGGGTGGTCGCAAGATTGCCGATACGGCGCGATGCCAGGTGGCCGAACCCAGCGACTGGGACTGGAACAGCACCTATTGGCGCAACCTCGCCGCGCCGTGGGGCGGAGCACATTCGACGGTGCGCGACCTGGCGAGGTTTATCGAGGCATTTACCGTACCTGGATCTGCGCCCTGGCCGGAAAACACCCTTCGCGAAATGCGTGAAATTCAGACGGGCTCACTGCGTCCGAGCTATGGTTTGGGTTGGATGCGCGATCCAGGG
>JANNNS010000254.1:0-9906 GCA_031398645.1 Acidobacteriota bacterium | reverse complement strand
GGAATTTGACGTAGATTCCATCCTCATCCTTTACATAACCAAAACCGTCCGCTCCTATAACAGTTCCGGCGTGGATGACACACCGGTCACCGATCTTAACGTGGTCGTAGATGACACAATTCGGATGTATGGTCGTCAGTTTTCCGATCGAAACATTGCTACCGATCCGAACACCTTCGTGGACCTGGCATGATTCACCGAGAACCGAATCGTCGGCGACGGTAGCGGTTAGATGGACAAAACACTCCCGCGGCTCGATGAGATGCAGTTTCGCCGCAGCTCTAGCGAACGCAAGCTTTGGATCTTTCACGCGAATCAATGCTGTGCCCTCAGCGCTAGGGGTTGATGCGAGCGCACGTGACACGATCAGGCACGACGCACCCGTTTCGGGCGGATCCGAAGCTTTCTCGTGGAATGCCAGCTGTCCGGTCCGTGCGGTCAATAGATCTGCTGCTGAATCGATCTCAACATCGCCGTCGCCTGACAATTCTCCTCCGACGAGTTCTGCAATTTCACTCGCTTTCATTAGCTACAATTTAGATGGTTTTGGCGGAAAAGTCAGGTGGTGAAAGTCAGCCCGCTTGTTTCTCGGCAGCATTGACCGCGGTTTGCAGAAATGTTTCCATTCCTTCGATCCGGAAGCCAATGCGATTGTCGATCCGGCGAAGGACGACGGCGGACTCGCTGTCAAGAAAATCGAGCTCGGCGAGGTCGATGGTAACGCACGTGTCGAGATCAGTTTGAATGTCCGACGCTATACGCTCGAGCAACAAGGCATCATCGAGCATCATCTCGCCTTCCACACGCAGAACGGTTCGCTGATGTTCATTGTCGTCGATCTGTGTAATATGCGTCGGCATACGTGTTCACGTGCATTAGACGATAAAAGTACGGCAATGGCAAGCGATAGTTTCACGCCGGCGATAGTTTTTTGGTAACAAGATAAACACCGGCAAAAATGAATGCCGCAGCTATGATGAAATTGGTTCCGATGCGTTCGCCTAGAAACGCAACCGCCGTAAGAAAACCGATGACTGGCTGAAGATAAACGAACACGGCGACCGTGGATGGGTCGACCCGAGCAAGCGCCCAAGCATTGAAAAAATACGGAAGTGCTGTTGCAACCACCGCGATATAAAGTGCCATTAGCCAGATCGAAATATCGACCGAAGCAATGTCGATAGTCGAGAGTGAATAGGCTCCCGCGGGTACGCAGAATATTGCCGCGAACAGGAATATCCACGTTATTGACTTCATCGCACCGTTTCGCACAACTACGTCTTTTGAGGTCGCTACGTAAATCCCGTATGACAGGGAATTCAGCACGACTAATAGGTCGCCCATCGTCGTTTGATCTGAGAATGATGCATTTCGGGGATCGATGAGAAAAACAACGCCGAGTGCCGCCAGAACAATTCCGCCTCCTTTCAAAAGACGAAGTTTCTCAGTGCCGATCAAAACGCCTGCGAGAATTGCGAATATCGGAATGGTTACGGCAATCAGCGAGGTGTTCGTCGCGCTGGTCAGCGATAGGCCCGTTACGAACAAGAGCTGGTTCAATGCGACACCGATCAGCCCGAAGACGGCCATCCGCCAATAGTCGCCTTTCTCCGCAAGCCGCATATTTCCGCGGGTTCGCTGGAAGACGTAGAAGATGATCGCCGCGATCCCGATCCGGATTCCCACCAAAGCCACGCTTGGAATCACCGCTAACACGACCTTACCCACGACCGGAAAAGTTCCGAACGATACCTGCACCGCAAGAAGTGCAGCGTAGGATGCGGTATTTGAAGTAGGTTTTGCGTCCACGAATTTCAGAATGAAAAGCGAATAGGCGATAATATCAAAGAAAACAAGAGTTTATCCCAAGACTCGATCGAATATTATCAATGGAGTTTTTTGGAGAATTGGATGAGCCATCTTTCTGTTTGCACCGCGTATAAACGATCTTTGACCGCATTTCTATTAACGACGCTTCTCTGTACCCAACTAATGGCACAGGCTGCAGCACCAGCAGCGTCGCCGACTTCAGCCATCGAGTCGGAACTGGTCGAGAAGATCAATGTTCAATCAATCAAGGAAATGACGGCCGCTCTTGCATCGCCTGAGATGGAAGGCCGCGGAACTGGACAGCCCGGCGGCGACAAGGCTGCCAACTGGATCGCAGACAAGTTCAAGTCCTTTGGGCTCAAACCGCTCGGCGACAAGGGTTCCTATTTGCAGAAAGTTGAATTTAAGGAGACAGTGCTTTCGCCCGAGGGCGCTTTTTCGATAGACGGTCAAAGCCTTGCTCATGGAACTCAGTTTGCGTTTCTGCCGCAGAATAATGGAAACAAAAATGTCTCGGGTGATCTGGTTTTTGTTTCGTACGCGATCCAGGCTAGGCAGGCGGGAATCGACATGCTTGCAGGGGCAAGTCTTGCTGGCAAGGTCGCGGTAGTGATCGAAGGGCCACCACCGGGATTTCCCGAAAAAACATGGACGGAACAAAGGGCCCAGATGACGGTAATTGGCGGCTTGATACGTTCCGGAGCAGCAGCTATCGTCCTTATAGGCGATGGAAAGGAGAAGAATCCGCCCGAAGAATCGATAAGTTACTTTAGCCGCCGCCAGATCACTCTACCGGATGAACAAGGATATCCGCCACAGATTCCGCCGTTCATATATGTCAGCAGCAAGGGAGCGGAAAAGCTGTTCGCCAAGTCTGGCGTGACTCGCGAGCAGGCAATTGCAAGCGGAGCAAGCCGCGACTTCAAACCCATCGACCTGAAGCAAAAGGCTAAGATCGTTGCTAAATACGATGTAAAAAAGGTGGCCGCAAATAACGTTATCGGTTACATGGAAGGCTCTGACCCAAAATTGAAGGCTGAGGCTATTGTGTTTTCCGCTCACTACGACGCCTACGGAAAAGAAAATGGAAAGATCTATGCTGGCGCCGCCGACAACGCACTCGGCACGGCTGAGATGCTTGCTGTTGCCGAGGCTTTTTCAAAGGCGTCACAGAGGCCGAAAAGGTCACTTGTTTTCGTGGCGGTAACGGGTGAAGAATACGGGCTTTACGGTTCGAAGTATTGGGCTAAGAATCCGACCTGGGACGTAAAGAAGATCGCGGCAAATCTTAATCTCGACGGTATAGGTTCGGAGGTTTACGGCCCGGTGAAGACCATGGTCGGGTACGGTGCTGAACACTCAACGCTTGGACCTATGCTGGAGAACGCGGCCAAACAGTTTGGCATAACGGTCATTCCCGACCCGATGCCGGAAGAGAAGGTGTTTTACCGCTCGGACCACTATTCATTTGTGGAACGCGGAATTCCAGCTCTGATGATCCTCGGTGCACCCGCGGGCGAAAAGGAAGTGTGGATGAAGCGGATAAAGGACTGGGAGAAGACCGATTACCATCAACCCGGCGACACGATTCAGCCTACCTGGGCGTGGGAAGGAGCGGAAACGGTAGCTGAGGTTATGGCGATCCTTGCCTGGCGCATCTCGGAAGATCCGACCATGCCGAGCTGGCTTCCGTCATCCCGCCTCGCGAAATACGAGCGGGGCAACACTAAGGAGATTCCGGAAGAACAGTAGCTTGCTTTAAACCAGCGTTATTCACGGTTAATTGAAATGAAAAGTATTCTTCTACACAGTCTCGGTCGGTCTTTTCCGATGCTTGTCCTCGTCTTTTGTCTAACTGCGGTGGGATTTGGCCAAAATTCAAATAGCGGTGCGATGTCGATCGAAGAACTGATCTCCTCGCTAACTGAGTCAAAGCTCGGGCTTGCGACGGCAAATCGAATTGCAGTAAAGCGGGTCGAAGATCGCGGGGTCGAATTTAACATCGATGCCGTTTCCGAAGAACGACTTCGACAGGCCGGAGCAAATGATGACTTGATCAAGGCCGTTCGCGTCAAACTTTGCGACATGTACTCGGAGCGGGCGGACAAGTGCGGTGAGAATGCCAGCCAATGCCGGATCGAAAACTATTCTTTAGCTTTGTTGGCCCACCCAAACGACGAAGATATCTTTATCCGCCGAGCGGCTGTATATTCGGACATCAGCAAGCTGGATGACGCGTTGCGAGATCTAACCGAAGCGATACGGTTGAATCCGAAAATCGCAACTGCCTTTTATAACCGCGGCATCGTTAACGCGGAGAAGGGAAATCTTGACGCTTCGATTCGCGATTATTCGGCCGCCATCACCCTTGATCCCAAGGAGCCGGATTATTTCTTCAACCGAGCCAATGTCTATTTTGACAGAGGCGATTACGACGAATCTTTAAAAGACTATTCGTCTTATATCGCTTCGAAACCGGCTGATGCATCAGCATACGAAAACAGGGGCGACGTTTACCTTGCCAAGAGCATGTTCGATCTTGCAATAAAGGACTTCAACAAGGCGATCAGCCTGGACGCGAAACGGGCGAATGCTTACGTCGGTCGCGGCCGTGCCTATGCGGAGAAAAAACAGTATATTCCCGCCTTGCGCGATTTCGAAAAGGCCATTTCGATAGATAATAAGAACGCGTACGCTTATCACAATCGCGCCCTCATATACTTCGTGCAACAAGATTATAGCCGCGCGATCATGGACTACGATAAATCAATTGCGAATCGCGTTCCGCAATCAGGACCCTATCTTGATCGCGGACGGGCGTACGAAGCAAAAAACGAGGTCGACAAGGCACTGTCGGATTACAGTAAAGCTATCGACCTCGATGGTACGAACTACGGCGGCTATTACTATCGCGGGAGTCTATATCTTGAAAGAAAAAACTATGAACGTGCAATTGTGGATTTGAGCAAAGCGATCGAGCTTGAACCAAGCGATCCCGACAGTTACTTTCAGCGAGGCTCGGCCTACATTGACATAGAGGATTATGCAGCCGCGTTGCAGGATTACAATAAAGTCATCGAGCTTTCACCTAAGAATGAAACCGGTTGGGCTAACCGGGGACTGATTTATCTGCGGACGGGCGAGTACCAAAAAAGTATTTTAGATACTTCTGAAGCGATCAGGCTCGATCCATCAAACGTAACGGCACTCGAGAATAGAGCCATCGCTTATAAGGAAATAGGCGAAACGGCAAAGGCGGACGCCGACCTAAAGAAGGCGGCAGCGCTAAAGAGTAAAGCTAAACCAGCGTAAACTAAAGCAGCATCATCGCGGGACTTTCGAGCATTTGCTTGAAGGTTTGAAGGAATCTCGCACCGGTCGCCCCATCGATGGCACGGTGGTCGCACGACATCGTTACGTTCATGATGCTTCGCACCGTTATCTCGCCGTCGCGCACGACCGGTGTCGGATTCGAGCTGCCGACCGCGATTATGGCCGCTTCGGGCGGATTGATGATCGCGGTAAATTCTTTGATGCCCATCATGCCGAGGTTGCTGATGGAGAAGGTCGCACCTGTATACTCTTCGGGCAGGAGTTTCTTCGCCTTTGCCTTTCCGGCAAGGTCCTTGATCTCGGCCGATATTTCTGACAACCCTTTCAGATTCGCGCCGCGAACAACTGGTGTGATCAGGCCTTCATCAATTGCGACGGCAACCCCAATGTCCGCCTGTTCATAGAACTTCACGATCTTGTCCTGATAGGAAGCGTTTACCCACGAATGCTTCATAAGCGACATCGCCGCCGCTTTCACAATTATATCGTTGACGCTGATCTTAGCATCGTCGTCAAGATTGGCGTTCACCTGCTTCCGGGTGGCAAGCAGGCTGTCCATCTCTATCTCAACGGTTAGATAAAAAGTCGGGATCGGACCGATCGATTCGGCAAGGCGGCTGGCGATGACCTGCCGCATTTTGGAAGTGCTCTCTTCGCGGAACGAAGATGCACCAACTATCGTGGAAGGAGTAAACGGTTTCGCCGTCGCCGCCGGCTTTGCGCTACCGCCGCCTGCGAGGGCTTCTTCTATATCACGCTTGATGATCCGGCCATTTGGGCCGCTTCCAGTTACCGAACGAAGGTCTATTCCGTTATCGGCTGCCATCCTTGCCGCGATCGGCGAAACGATCATTCGGCCGCCGTCAGAACTACCTGCGTTCTCGGGCTGCGTGATCGTCGCGCTCGAAGCAGCCTTAGACACTGGAGACGCCGTTTCCTTGGTCGTTGCGGTAACTGTCGACGCGGCCGAGCCGTTACCATTTCCGCTAGAAGAAGCCGAGGCCTTAGCCAGCGGCTCTCGCTGATCGGCCTTCTGGCTTCCCGCTGACGCAGGCGATTCCGACAGGAGAGCCGAGATATCCTCGCCCGCCTTTCCAATGATCGCGATCGCTTCCCCGAGAGCCGCGGTGTCACCGGCTCCCTTTAAGATCTTTAAAAGCGTGCCGCCGGAGAGAGCGGTCATTTCCATGGTCGCTTTATCCGTGTCGACCTCCGCAAGCGTTTCGTTAGCTTCGAAGGCCTCACCTTCATTTTTCACCCAACGAGAGATCTGTCCCTCTTCCATCGTGGGCGAAAGCTTCGGCATTAAGAATTTTTCAGCCATAGTGATTAAGCTTCTCTGTTTGCGGCGATCATGCGAAGTCGCTCTTCGCGCGTCTTTTTCTTTTCGTTGTAGCCTTTATCCCCATACGGCTGGAGCTTTTCAAGCCACAAGTCTTCAAGGGTTTCGAGGTCGGCCGCATAATCGTAGTTCAGATCTTCACGGGGAAAGATCTCTTCCAACACCTCGAAAGCAAACTTACCGGTTCCATATCGTTTCCAATCTTCCTCGAGCGCTTTGTTCGGGTGCGAGCCCGCGTAGAGCTGGAAGCGAATCCGGTTGAACATTGCGTCCAGATTCAATGAAGAACCAACGAAAATCTTCTCATTCGCCAAATTGCGCACCTGGAAGATTCCGATCGGCCGACGGGAGGCTTTGTAAGCGAGTATGGCTGCTTTTTTGTCCATTAGGTCACAGGTAACAAACTTCCTTGACTGCGGCAACTATCTTATCTACATCCGGCAGGGCCAATGCTTCAAGATTCTTTGCATAGGGATTCGGGGCTTCCGCCGTAGAGATCCGTTTGACGGGTGCGTCGAGGTAGTCGAACGCATGTTCCATAACGGTGTGCGATATCTCAGCACCGACGGATGCAAAGTAATGCGATTCCTCGGCTATCACCAACCGATTTGTCTTCTTGACGGAATTCACGATCGTATCGATATCCAGCGGTTTGATCGTCCGCGGATCGATCACCTCGACCGACACGTCGAACTCTTCCTGCATTCTTTCAGCCGCCTGCAAGGCGAGGGGGACGGTCATTGAGCGGGCCACTATCGTACAGTCCGTTCCCTCACGCTTAACGTCGGCAACACCAAGCGGGATTGTGTAATCTTCGTCTTCGGGCACTTCGCCCTTGTTCCCGTACATCCGCTCTTGTTCAAGAAACAGAACCGGATTGTCATCGCGGATCGCCGATTTTAGCAGTCCTTTTGCATCCGCCGCCGTCGATGGCATCACAACTTTCAAACCCGGGAAGTTTGCGTAGAAAGCTTCCAATGCCTGCGAATGCTGCGACGAAACCTGATAAGCAGAGCCATTCGGCCCACGAAACACTATCGGCACCTTGAACTGACCGCCCGACATATACAGCATCTTCGCGGCGTGATTAATTATCTGATCGGCGGCCAGGATCGAAAAGTTCCACGTCATGAACTCTATGACAGGACGCAATCCGGCCATTGCGGCTCCAACACCAACGGCAGCGAAGCCAAGTTCGGTGATCGGCGTATCAACAACGCGCTTGTCGCCAAATTCCTTCCACAGGCCGCGCGTTACTTTGTAGGCGCCATCATATTCGGCAACCTCTTCGCCCATGACGAAAACATTTTCGTCTCTTAGTATTTCTTCACGAAGTGCTTGGTTAAGAGCATCGCGGATAGTCAAAACTGCCATATCTTATAATTGGATCGCTTCTGTGTGAGAAGCCCCAATGCCGAAATATTCAACCCTCTTGTTGGCTCCGTTCAGAGTCGCTTCATAAAATCGGACACCAGCAAGGGCAATGTGATCCATAAACTGGTGGAAATCCGAGTGACCTTTTTGGTTTACCTCGATTGCGTTCCTAACTTCGCTCGCGTCAAAAATTGCAACTGGTGACCGAAGTTCTTTGCCCGAGAACCGAACCACCGTCTCGCCTCCTGCCAGCCTGAAAACGGTTACATCCGTTGCCGCGTCAACTGTGTAGGATTCAACACCGATCGCGATCAGATTCCTAACAATATCTGGATAGCTTGTCGCTCCAGAATAGGCTTGATTTATTTGGTCGATCGTCATCCCACTATTCAAAACTAAGCGTAAACATCAGTGAATAACTCACTTTCCTGCGGGAACGGGCTCTCGTCAGCAAATTTCACCGCTTTTTCAACTGCAACCGCCGCCTCCGCTTCGATCTTTTCGAAGTCCTTGTCGCCCAATACTTTCGATTCTCTCAGGCTGTCCTGAAAAAGAATGATCGGGTCGCGTTCCTGGTATTTTTTGATCTCGTCGCGCGTTCGGTAATTGCCGGGATCTGACATCGAGTGGCCCATGAATCTATATGCGCGAACTTCCAGAAGGGTCGGCGAACCGTCCTTACGTGCTCGGGCGATCGCACGCAGCGTTGCGTCACGGACGGCCATCACATCCATTCCGTCCACAAACTCATTTGCCATCTCGAAAGCTTCAGCTTTCTTTGCGATATTTCGCGTACTCATAGCACGTTCTTGTGAAGTGCCCATGCCGTACTGATTGTTCTCACAAATATAGATGCAGGGAAGTTTCCATAGCTGCGCCATATTGAGGGATTCGTGAAAGATACCCTGATTTACGGCGGCTTCGCCGAAAAAGCACAGCGTCACCTGATCACTACCTTTGTATTTGGCGGCGTATGCCATTCCGGTTCCCACGCCGATCTGCCCGCCGACAATGCCGTGCCCGCCGTAGAACTCAAGTTCTTTGGAGAACATATGCATCGAACCGCCTTTGCCCTTGACGCATCCGCCTTCCTTGCCGTAAAGCTCGGCCATGACACTTTCCGGCGTCATGCCTTTGATCATCGCCTGAACATGGTCGCGGTACGAAGTGATGACCATGTCCGTCGGCTTCAATGCCATCATTGATCCAACGCCGATCGCCTCCTGGCCAATGTAAAGGTGGCAGAAACCGCCGATCTTGCCCATGCGGTAAACCTCGGCACACTTTTCTTCGAAGCGGCGGCCGAGCACCATCTGATAGAGCATCTCGCGCAAAAGCTTCTTGTCGGTCTTCTTGATCGATTCAAGCTGGGACTTACGGCGCTTCAGATATTCCGCTTTCGCCAATTCGACCGTTGCGAATTCCGATGTGCCGTTGGTCTTCTCTGCCTTTATAGCCGGTTTTTTCGACCCATTGCTAGCGCCGTTCTTTGCGGTCGTTTCAGTTTTCCGGCTTGTCGCTGTTCTTGCCAAGTTAAAATTCCTCCTAACCGTTGTGGGTTAGCCATGCTTTCCGCGTAAGAGCAACATTATAATAAAGATAGGTGGCATTGTGCAAAATCTCACTTCTCGGCCCGCTGCCGACCGGACGGAAGGACCTTAGTTTGTTGACTTTAGATGAAAAGCAAATGAAAATTAGGTACAGTGCCAACAATGAACCGCGTAACTATTGACCACCTGATCGAAGGGCTAAGAGCGATTCCGGACGGATCGTTCGTTTGCGACATTGTCTATGACTTTTTGAGCAAGAACCCTGTGGACGTCGAATCTATCAGTAAATATCTGTTCTGGAGCCCATCCTGTTACACCCGCAATCTGATCTATAAAGACGACCGATTTGAGATGATGGCGATCTGTTGGGAATCCGGCCAAGTCTCCCGAGTTCATAACCATTATGACCAGCGTTGCTGGATGACCGTGCCGGTCGGACGTCTGAAGGGGCAAAACTTCGCGGTCGAGGCGATGGAC
>JANNNS010000227.1:0-10079 GCA_031398645.1 Acidobacteriota bacterium | reverse complement strand
CGAAAGAGATCCTTATTTTAATCCAAACCTTTCAAACGATGACGCCGACTTCGAGCTCGCTTTTCCGCCGAGGGTGAATAAGTTCTCTCTATAGATGCAAGGCATAGAGGCAAAAACTGAGGCCAACTACAAGGCGATAGTGCCGCAGGCCGGCCGCGTGCCTCGTTGGGTGATGCCAGCGGTCGGCGGTGCCGTCGTCCTTGCGGATGCGACTGCTGCCGCCTTGAGTTTTCTACTTGCATTTACTCTCCGCGAGGGTGACCCGATACTCTCTTCGACGGCTTGGGCATGGTCAAAGGATTTCGTTCCGTATGCGGGAATTCTGTATTTTGCTATTCCGATCAGGATCGCAATGCTCTGGTATCAGAGGGTTTATCGGTTTCAGGGAGCTTTTTCCTATACCCAGGAAAGCATAAAGATCTTTAAGGCCGCAGCGGTCGGTTCACTGCTGATCATTGCCTGGGCGTTCCTTTTCAGAGGCGGCTTTGCATTCAGGGAATTCTCTTATTCGCGGGCGGTATTCATACTTGATTTCGTGCTCGCGTTCGTAATGCTGACAACGCTGCATCTCGGGCTGCGGTTCATCCAATCGCTCTTTCGCGTCCGTGGGATCAATCTGCTGCCCGCCTTGATTGTCGGAACGAATCTGGAAGCAAGCCAAACGATAAAAGAACTGGCCGAACGGCGTGAACTTGGTTATCGCGTGATAGGCACGGTGGACAGCGGAAACGCGACAGAATCGGAGCTAAAGGCGTTCGAGGCAGAAACCTCCGTTCCGATCGTCGGTAGGCTTGCCGAGCTTGCCGATCTGATCCGAGACCTTCAGATTCAGGAGGTAATAATTACCGACAACACCGTCGCCAGTGAACACTTGTTCGAATCGATGCTGCAAATAGGCCGCAGTCATAGGGTCGAGTTTCGTTTTGCTCCCAGCCTATTCAACCTGCTGCCGCAGAAGACCAGCGTCGAGCAGATCGGTGTTCTGCCGATGGTGCGACTTTTTCGCGAACCGCTGTCCGATGTGCAGAGGTTCATAAAGAGAGGTTCGGATATCGTCATCTCCATGATCGCAATTTTTTTGCTGGCTCCGATCTGGATAGTTGTTTCGATACTTATCAAGCTTGATTCGAAGGGGCCTGTACTTTTTAGACAGGAACGGGTCGGAATGGACGGACGCATATTCCTTTGCTACAAGTTCCGGACAATGGCCGCCGGTGCGGATGAAAGCCTACACCGGGAAGCCTATCAAAAGAACATTGTCGGTGAAGCAGAAGCAAATACGGGCGACGAGGAAAAGCCCGTATTCGGCAAGGTCAAGGACGATCCGCGCGTGACCAACTTTGGACGGCGGTTACGGCGGTCCAGTTTCGATGAGTTGCCGCAGCTTCTGAACGTGCTGACGGGCGATATGAGCGTGGTCGGCCCTCGGCCGCCGATACCGTACGAGGTCGAAGAATATGACATCTGGCATCGCAAGCGGCTGGATATGAGGCCTGGCATCACGGGCCTTTGGCAAGTATCAGGCCGCAACCGCCTTACCTTTGACGAGATGGTCAGGATCGATCTGTTCTATATCGAGAACTGGTCACTGTGGCTCGACTTAAAGATCATTCTACTCACGCTTCCTGCGGTACTGCGTGGCGACGGCGCGAGGTAGGCTCTTATGGACAACGTCGCGTCATTGCTTGCCGCAGCCACTACTGCCCTGCAAACGGCGGGGATCACTGAAGCCCGCCGAGAGGCTTCGGCATTGCTGGCGGCGGCGATATTGCGCGACCGAACATTTCTGATCGCTCACCCGGAATACACTCCCGATCAGCAGGAACGTCTGAAGTTCCTGAGCTTTGTCGAAAGGCGTGCCGGACGCGAACCGTTCCACTACATCACCCGAAGCAAAGAGTTTTACGGCCTCGATTTCAGAGTCTCCCCGGCCGTTCTGATACCGCGGCCAGAGACCGAGATGCTGGTTGAGCAAGGTCTCGGATTTTTTTCGAAGCTAGACCAGCCTCGGTTTTGCGAGGTCGGCGTTGGATCGGGATGTATTTCTCTCTCACTGCTTGTCCACGCACCGGCGGCGACAGCCGTCGGGCTTGAGATCTCCGCCGAGGCCATTGTGATCGCAAATGAGAATGCGACGACCCATAAGGTCGATCGGAGATTTGATCTGCAGCAGTCTGATCTTTTCGACGCTCTAGTCGAAGGTGAGAAATTTGATCTGATCGTTTCGAATCCGCCTTATATCCCGCTGACGGAGTTTGACGAGCTTGAAGCTGACGTGAGGACATTTGAACCAATGTCCGCTCTGACAGACGGGGCAGACGGCCTTCAAGTGATAAAGAGAATAGTTGCAGCGGCTCCGTCCTTTCTCGATCCCGGCGGGCGCTTGATGATCGAGTTTGGCTTCGGACAGGCGGAGCAGGTAAAGGCACTCTTTGGGCCTGAGGAGTGGTCGGATGTGGTCGTAACGAAAGACTTTCAGGACATTCCAAGAACCCTTTCAGCCGCCGTCGCCGGGTGAAACATTGGTATAGCCAATTTCGTACCTTGAATCGCTGCCAAAGAAGCTTGCCTTTACTAAACGATTGGGGTTAAGATAGGCGCGTTTCAAATATGACAGTTTGAAAAGCTTACGGGTTGCAGGCGCCTTGCCGTACGATCGGCGGGCATCCGAATTACCTATAAACTTAGTAAGTTCGAACCTTTTTTTACGACGATCGGAGGTGATTTTTGTGAAGGGTGCGCTTAATGGTTTATTGGCTTTAGGTTCTTTTATCCTCGCCGCGTTGTCATTTTATCAGTACAGGGGAAGTAATAGTACGCTGTGGCTGGTCGGACTGATCCTTTTCGCTTTACTGTTCATTGTATTCGGCGGAATGTTCCTGTCTGGTAGAGTCAACAAAACGGAAGAGATACACATAACCGAGTAAAGAGCAGGTTTGTACGCCGAAAAGTGCTTCGGCAGAGAATCATTCAAATACGGGACCGGATGTGCGGCGGCTTAGTTGCTCTGCGTCCGGTCCATTCATTGTGTGGTCGGATGTCGCCTCTAATGTTGACAAAAATGTAATGATTTACAATCATTAAGATAGAGTCTAGAGGATAGAGTACGCCAGCAGATGCCAAAGATCGCAGACATTCAGGAAACACCGAACCCGAACGCGGTGAAGTTCATTTTGAAAGAGCCCGTGTCCCACGGCACCTCGCATTCATTCAAGAATGCCGAGGCGGCCGCCAGCGACAGCCTTGCAAGCTCGATCTTCGCTGTCGGCGACGTTGCGTCAGTGTTCTACATGGACAAGATGATCACGGTGGAAAAGACCGATGACGTCGAGTGGGACGAGATCCTTCCGACACTTGCGGTACCGATCCGTGCGGCTGAAGCCTCCACTTCGTCAAACGGCAGCAAGAATGGAGCGGCCGCGGCGGTAGGTGGAGCGATCGCCGCAGCTGCAAATGACGATCCCAAGATCGCGGAGATAAATGCACTACTTGACGACCGGATCCGCCCTTTTCTGGCTGGCGACGGCGGATGGCTTGAAGTGATCGGGCTTGAGGATGCAACGCTGAAGATCAGATACGAGGGAGCATGCGGCAGCTGTCCCAGCTCGCTGACCGGAACTCTCATGGCGATCGAAAATATGATCAAGGAAGAGATCGATCCGGACATTACCGTCGTTGCCGTATAACACCCATTTCGCGATATACTCCATCAACAAAGGTTTCAGGGCGCTCGGGGCGGCTGTAAGAAATTCTTGACATAACGCGGTAAAATCCGTAATACTTTCTATTGGCGGCAGATGATGCCCAACATCATAAAGCCGCAACGCCCAATTTCTTCCCTTGTCCGCCTACCGCGACCCGCACCTTTTCATACTGTATTTTCAAATGTTGGAGGAGAAACCCCAGTGAATAGTGAAGAACTCGAACTTAGTTTGAGAACTGAATTCGAAAGTTATCTCAAAGGATACTTGGCCGAATTGCGTCAGGAGGTTTCGGAATTTCAAAAGAATTTCGAGACCGAGTTCGAGAAGCACAAGTCTCAGACGGACGAAGCTGTTCGCAAGCTTGTTCAGCGCTTTGAGACCGGAGTTTCGTTCGACCAGGCTTTTAACGAGTCGGTCATCGAACACCTTCGGCTTGCTCGCGACGAGGGTGCGACCATCACAGCTGTTGCCATTGGAGAAGCTGAGAAGCTGAAGGAAGAGTCCGCTCCGGCCGCCGAATTCGACAAGCTTCGCGACGCGATAAACGAGATCAGCAGCAAGACCACGCAATCAGAGATCTTGAAGTCGCTGGTCGATCACGCGTCCGCCTTCGCGCCACGAGGAGCATTCTTTATCGTGAAGAATGAGCATTTTGTCGGCTGGCGAGCCTTTGGTAAGGAAGCGGGCGTCGATGAGGCTACGATCCGCACGGTACAGTTCCCGATGTCGGCTGAGACGGTTCTCTCCGGTTCAATCGAAACATTAGTAACTTCGACCGCAGGAGCAGGTGCTCACGCGGATGATTCTCTCTTCCTTGATCCGCTCGGATTTGGCAAGCCGGACCGGATGTACGCGATCCCGCTCGTCGCTCGCGGACGTGGCGTTGCGGTACTCTACGCCGATTTTGGAACGGAAGGAGTTGCACTCAACCCGGAAGCCCTGGAAACGCTTGTCCGTGTCGCCGGGCTCACCGTTGAGCTTGCCGCCGCGGCCGTTCAACCTGCCGTCGTTGCACAGCCGGTTGAAAGCCGGCCAGCCGTGGAACGGGTTCCGGAAGAGACAGGAGCCGAACAGTTTGCAGAAGCGCCGCAGGCCGAGGAAACTCGTGTAGCGGAATTTGAACAGGCTGAAGAACCGGTAGCCGAAGAAGCCTACGCACCAGCGCAGTTTGAGCGGCCTGTTTATCAGGAAACGCCATCCTTTGAGGCAGCTCCGGCCTACGAGGAAGTTGAGGAGCCGGTCGAAGAAGTTAGAGGATTTGAAGCAACACCGGCCTTTGAAGCTCCGGAAAGCTTCGTTGAAGAACCGGCACCCGCGCTCGCGCAGGATCCGGTCGAAACCGTCGAAGAACACGAGGACGTCTCGCCAGAAGTTGTCCGAGAATTAGAGGCCGAGCCGGTACATTTCGAGCGTTTCGGTGAGGTGGTCGCCGAAGAAGTCGAAGAGGTTACATATTTTGAACCGGTCGATGAAGAAGTGGCGGAACCGTCGTTTGCTCAGCGTGAAGTTGTTGAGGAATATGTGGCGGCGGAACCAGTAGTTGAGGAATTTCCGGAAGTTATTGAAGAACCGGTAGTGGAATTTGCACCGCAGGTTGAAACGCCCGTTTTTGACAGCTTTAATGGAAATGTTGCGACACTGGCCGAACCGCTGGCTGAGGTCGCGTCGGCACAGGTCGCACGAACCAAGTACCGCGATAGAAACGTCGATCTTCCGATCGAAGTGCCCGAAGATGAACGCCGTTTGCACAACGATGCCCGACGGTTTGCTCGCCTTCTCGTGTCTGAGATCAAGCTTTACAACGAGCAAAAAGTGGCAGATGGCCGAGCATCAGGCGACCTGTACGATCGGCTCCGCGAGGCGATCGACCGATCCCGCGATATGTATGACAAGCGGGTACAGCAGCCCGTTGCTGAAAAGTATGACTATTTTCATTACGAGCTGGTGACGTCGCTGGCCGAAGGTGACGATGTGAAGCTGGGAGCGAGCTATCCGGGCGGAAAGGTACACGCCTAGATCAGTATAGGTCGAAGAATAGAAGGAAAGGGTGGTTTATCCACTCTTTCCTTTTTTTAATTTACTTGTACTGTCGACGGCTGATTCTTCTCAGACTCGAGCAAGGGGCGATTTGCGGGCGGATTGTCGGGCGACGTGTGCAAATGTACGACCTTCCAATCCTTGCCGATCAGCCTAAACACCAACGTCATACGCCCTGAAGCATCCTCGAGCTTTCCGTCAAAGACTTGCGACTGCTTCCATTTACATGAAACATAAGCAGCCGTCCGTCCGAGCATCTCGACGCGCACCCCAGTTACTTCAAGCGTCACGTCCTTTGTTTTTGCGTAACTGGATTCACGGTTGCTCTTCATCTGTTCCCATCCGAGAGTTACAGATCCGTTATTATTGAAAAAGAGCGTGCGCGGGCCTTTTTCGTATGCGTCCATTACCTTTGCAGCATCGACCTGGCGTATACCTTCGAGCAAGCGTTCGAACGCATCGCGGACCGGTTTCGCCGGATCCGCCTTTCCAGCTGCCGCTCCTTTCTGGCCAAACACGCCCGCGGCGAACACGAATACCGATAGACTGGTCAAAAGAAAAAACTTCATATTTCTCATAACGATCCTTCGTTGAAGCAAATAAATCTTACCTTTTGTCGGGTTTCCGGCGCAATCGGCCGCCGTCCCGGAGCAGAAGTCTTCTATTCCTTTAGGTTGCACGATTTCGTGAGTAGCCGGATGAGATCGCGCACGATTTGGTTGCTTTAAATTTACACATCATCACAAAACGCAAATTTTCCTTGCACATCTTGATCGCCAAATTGCGGTATGCTTTTTGCGTTCGGTCGGAACAAAGCCGGTTCGAAGATGATCTGGCTGACGACTCTTCCCGGTATAAAACGGAATAATTGGAGGGAACGATATGCGTTTCACGAGAAAGATCATTTGGTCCATTTTTTTGGCTTTGCCGCTGCTTTTGTGTGGTGTGGCATATGCCGATGATGTTGACGACGAAGTGCCGGAAATTACGGCTCGCGTTTCGCGGATCAGCTTTATTCGCGGCGACGTCCAGATCAAGCGGGAAGGAAGTCAGGACTGGGAGAAGGCAGTACTGAATCTGCCGATCGTCGAGGGTGACGAGATAACGACGGATGCCGGCGCACGGTTGGAGATCCAACTAAATGCCTTTTCACACATCCGGCTGGCCGAGAATTCATATCTTAAGTTCGTCGGATTGAAAGATGGAGCGGTTGCCCTAAGCCTTTCGGAAGGAACGATGAGCGTTCGCCTTACGCGATTTGATAAGGACACAGCCTTCTTTGAGATCGATGCGCCGAAAACGACGGTCGCGATCCAGAAGGCCGGCCTCTATCGTGTCGACGCCGGAAAACAGGGCTTGAGCGATGTTCGGGTGAGCGTAACGAGCGATGGCGAGGCTCGGGTATATGCGGAAAATTCGGGCTTTACCTTAAAGAATGGCCGTACGGCTACCGTTAAGCTGGACG
Organism: Acidobacteriota bacterium; assembly: GCA_031398645.1. Classification (GTDB taxonomy): domain Bacteria; phylum Acidobacteriota; class Blastocatellia; order Pyrinomonadales; family Pyrinomonadaceae; genus OLB17. The sequence continues at coordinate 2,873 of JANNNS010000227.1, read as the reverse complement.
GTCCGCTTGCAGGTGAATGGGATACAGGCGATGTAGCCCGGTTCATCGACGAATTCGATACGTGGACCCTTGACCGGGACGCTGTTATCGCAAAACTACTCAAAGACGCACATTACGACCGATATTACGATCAGGATATTTATGGTGCGGAAGATCTAAAAGATCATGGCGAATGGGTTTACACCCGCAAGTACGGATACGTCTGGAAGCCATTCCGTTCGGCTACCAGTCAGTATGTAAGTTGGTCGCCATATCGTTACGGGCATTGGCGCTGGGTGCCGCCATTTGGCTGGACCTGGGTCAATGACGAGCCATGGGGTTGGGCAACGTACCACCACGGCCGGTGGTTCTTTGATGACGGTTACTGGTATTGGGCACCATATGGCTACCAAAGGCGAAGCCGCAGCTGGTGGTCGCCGGCACTGGTCGGCATAACTATCGTCAACCAAAACATCTGTTGGTATCCCTTACCGCACGGTTACGGTTACTACAATTACAATTATTATTTCGGCGGCTGGGGCGGCGGCCCTCGTCATGGCGGCCCTCGCGGAAATAACAATGGTCACGGCAACAACGGTAATGGAAACGGAAATGGGAATGGAAACGGAAACGGCGGGCCGGTACCATCGCCAACCCCGGCACAGTATGTAGGACCGCTTCCGGGCCAGGTCGGTCCGTCGATCTTTACCGACAGAGAGTCGCGACTCGCGTGGTTGGCGACACCGCCGCTGCTTCGAGTTCCGCCCGGAGCTGTTGTCTCAACGCCGCTAAGTTCATTTGGCCGAGAGAAAAAAGGCTTTGCGACCGCGACCCCGACTGATGCTCAGGCGGTGCTGACAAGGGCTCTCGCGGACAATAAGCCGGGACGGATCTTGCCGACGTACAGCGAGCTTGACGGCCGTGTTAGCAATGCCATCAAGGTCGAAAAGCCGCGGGTGGCGGCACAGGTCAAGCCCACCGGAGCAGCCGTCAGGACGGCCGAGGGTGGCCCAATGGATAAGAAGCTGCGGGAGACGAAGATACTTGGTGACCGCACACCGGTTCGGTCGGAATCCGGAAGTCCAACTGAGCCCAGAAAGACGGGTGCCGTTTCAAGGCCGCCGGTTAGGCCCGAAGTCGAGACGCCGGTTAGGCCGGAGCGTTCGGTCAGAGAGTCGAAGCAGGGAAATCGCAATGACGACGAACCCGTGCGGCCGGAACCCAGATCCGTTCCTACGTACAAGCCTCGTGAAGAGCGTAACAGCGAGCCGGTGCGTCCGGAACGTACGCCCGAACCAAGGAAGGAGCGAAATGATCCGTCACCCCGAAGTGAACCGGTCAGAAGTGAGCCTACTCGAAGTGAGCCTAAGAAGAGCGATCCGCCACCGTCAAAGAGCGAGCCGTCGAAAAGCGAACCGAGTAAACCCGATCGCAAAACAAAGGACAGCTAAGCTGCGGTGATAAAACTAATGGAAAGGGCGGTCTCATGACCGCCTTTTCTATGGAACGAACACCTTGCGGTCGATGACGGAAGTATTGCCGATGTACGCGAACCGAATATTCTTCATATATCGGTCAGCTACTCTCTGAACATCGCGACCCGTTACTGACCTCACACCAGTGAGGAATTCATACGACTTGCGCCATCCACCGCCGATCAGTTCGTACTTGGCAAGTTCGCCGACTTGAGCTCCGCTCGTTTCCTGCCCCATATAGTGCCGGGTCAGGAAAAAGGAGGAAACTTCGTCGATGATCTCCTGATTGAGCTGGCGCTCCTTGAGAAATCTCATCTGTTCGAGCATGGCGGCGGTCGCCTTGTTCGGGTCGGTAGTCGAGACGGAGATGTTAGCCGTGTTCGCTGACAAGCTATCCATTTCGGCGTCCGGTGCGTAGGAAAGCTGGAGGCGTCCGCGAACTTCCTGATATACGAGCGTCTGCAGGACGGCCATCGCGACCCGCATAGCGTAATAATCGGGGCTGTCCAGCGACGGCGCCGCAAAAACACCCTTGAGATAATTTGTCGGGACGGCACGCTGTGTTGCGTCAAACGAACCCTTGGAAAAATCGAGGGCCGGATACGGCTGTTCCTTGTAAGTGCCGCGGGGCAGTTTGCCGAACGTTTCGGCGATCTTTGCTTTGAGCTGATCTGCATCGAGATCGCCGACAAATACGAACAAAAGCCGCGAGGTCTCCATAATATTCTTATGGTAGGTCGCAAGGTCGTGTGCCGTCAGCGATGCAATGGTTCCGGGAGTTCCGTTGACGTCGTTAGCATATGGGTGACCGGCGTATATAACCCGATCCTGAAGCGTTATGAGTGCGGCTTCGGGAACGGCACCCGATTCTCTGAGGCCGGTCAGCATTTGCTCTCGATTGCGCTTTAGGTCGTCATCCGAAAAAGCCGGATTAAGGGCTACTTCTGCAAGCAGGTCGAAGACACGCGGAAAATCGGGCTTGGTCGTACCCATCGTGATCGCGCTGTAATCGTTTGCAACTGCGGCCCCGATAGAACTGCCTTTGCTGGCGAGTTCTCGGCGAAGCGCCTGACGCGGGATGGTCTTGCCGGCTTCGATAGCCGTAGACAACATGAGCTGTTCGATCCCGGCATTTTTATCGGTTATGTTCCGCGCACCGCCGCGAATAAAGAGGCCTCCGGCGACGGTAGCTGATCCGGGCCGACGCTTGAGGATGACCTTAAGTCCGTTAACCTCGAACTCCGAGACCAGGGCCGTCTGAGCTGAAAAATCGCCCAAATTCCCGGTTTGAGAGAAGACTGTCGCTGTCGCCGACAGCAAAACTATTACGACTGCGATGCGTGTCAAACATTTTATTCTCATCGCACACCTCCGATCAGATCTGTCTCGGCTAGACCGGCTTGTTTTTTGCCGTCAGCG
>JANNNS010000215.1:0-13343 GCA_031398645.1 Acidobacteriota bacterium | reverse complement strand
GCCCAAACCGTAGCTAGGATGACCGCGCCTTATGTCGTTTCCGAAGACGGAGCGACACGCGGGCTTGGGTGGGACATGAACACCTCGTTCTCCGCAAATCGTGGTGAGCTTTTTCCTCTCGGCTCGTTCGGGCACACGGGTTTTACGGGCACGTCTATTTGGATCGACCGCGTTTCGCAGACTTTTGTCGTCTTTATGTCGAACCGCGTCCACCCGGACGGCAAGGGTGATGTGACCTCGCTCAGAGCCAAAGTGGCGACCGTCGCGGCGTCGGCGGTCGAGGACACACCGGTCGAAGTTTATCGCCTGGCCGAAAGCACTTATCAATCGCAAGTCGCCGCCCAACTCCCTGCGCTCATCGAGCGAAAAAAGCTAACAGCTAATAGCTCACAGCTAATAGCTAATCCGGCAAACACCACCGTTCTTAACGGCATCGACATTCTCGAAAAGAACGGATTCAAGGACCTTGAAGGCAAACGCATCGGCCTGGTCACAAATCACACTGGCCGCAATCTGGCAGGGAAGTCGACGATCGACGTTCTGTTCGAGGCAAAGAACGTTAAGCTCACTTCGCTCTTCGCACCCGAGCACGGGATCCGCGGCGAGCTCGATACTGAAAAGATCGACGATTCAAAGGACGAGAAAACTGGCCTGCCGGTCTATTCCCTTTACAAGGATGGAATGCGTCGGCCAAAGCCGGAGCAGTTGAAAGACCTCGACGTCATTGTTTATGACATCCAGGACATCGGAGCGCGGTTTTACACCTACACCGCGACGTTGAAGAACGTTATGGAAGAAGCGGCAAAATTGGGCAAACCAATTTATGTCCTCGACCGGCCGAATCCGATCAACGGCGTCGATGTCGAAGGCTCGCTTGCCGAGGAAGACAAGCTCTCATTCATCGCCGCTCACACCACACCGGTCCGATACGGCCTGACGATCGGTGAGCTCGGGCAAATGATGAACGCAGAACGAAAGATCGGTGCCGATCTGCGCGTGATCAAAATGGAAAACTGGTCGCGTTCCATGTGGTTCGACGAGACCGGGCAGACGTGGATCAACCCGTCGCCGAATATGCGCTCGCTGACCGAAGCAACGCTTTATCCGGGCATCGGCCTGCTCGTAACGACCAACGTCAGCGTCGGGCGGGGAACTGACACTCCGTTCGAGGTCGTGGGTGCACCGTGGCTGGACGGGCAGAAGCTTGCGAATTATCTGAATGCGCGAAACCTGCGAGGCGTCCGCTTCGTACCCATACAGTTCAAACCGAACGCGTCGGTGTTTAAGGATGAGCAAGTCGGCGGGATCAACATCGTGATCACCGACCGTAGGGCGTTCAGCTCAGTTCGGACCGGCATAGAGATCGCCGCGGCGTTGAGGAAGCTATACCCCACGGAATGGCAGGTCGACCGTTACGCGAGGTTGCTGGTCAATGGCGAAGTGCTGGCTATGTTGAAAGCTGGCCAATCGCCGGAGAATATGGAGAGCGTCTTTACAAAACACGTTCAGGACTTTGCAAGGCGCCGTACGCCGTTCCTGCTTTACAAATAGGCTGGTTCGGTTTATAACAATTTTGTCTCTCGGCCTTTTTATAAATAATTCACAACCGATGCCCGTCAAACTAATTGGTGGACACCGCTGAATTAACATCGATAACGAAAATTTGATGGAAATGCATAATCGGTAAGTGTTGCTAATAGCGTTAAGGAGCGAAATACGGCACTATACTTGCTATGCAATTGGGCGGGTTTCAGGTTATAAATTTCCAGAATTTACACTTTTGCAATATCTCTTTTGTTTTCAGGGATTTCACTATTTCCCTGCAAATTGTACCGTAAGGAGCGATAACGAAAATTTGGATAAACTTCCAAAAACGTAAAGGATTCTTATGGTTTGATGTTAGAACATTCTTAGCTTTTTGGGACAAATCAAAGGACGAAGAAAGATTATGAGGAAAAAAAGTTTGATGTCGATGCTGTGGGCGATGGCGGTCGCATTTTGCTTTACCGGGATCGTCATGGGCCAGGAGTTGACCGGTAATATTGTAGGTACGGTGAAAGACTCAGCAGGAGCTGCTATTGCAGGTGCGACAGTTACCGTGATTATCCCCAGCCAGTCCGACAAGGTGGTACGTACCGTGACATCGTCGGACGAGGGAACATTCTCGATACCCAATATTCCTGTGAACGTTTATACCATCAGGGTAGAGGCCGCGAATTTCAAGAAGTCTCTTACAACGGATTTTAAAGTTGACGTCGGCCAGCGTCGTAATGTTGATGTGATGCTTGAGGCGGGTGACATTGCCGAGGTCGTGACGGTGACGGCTGACCAGGTTACGGTCGAAACGAGTACCCCTACCGCGTCGACCACGATCAACGGCGACCAAGTCCGGGAACTCTCCCTTAACAATCGAAACTGGGTTCAACTTGTGACGCTTGCCCCGGGTGTCTCCAACGACCTGAATGACAGTGTCTCAGTGGGAACCACCGATCCTCAGACTGGTTCGGTTAACATCATCGGCATATCAGTCAACGGAGCTCGAAGCAGCCAGAACACTTTTACCGTTGATGGGGCAGATATAACCGACCGCGGTTCAAATCTTACTATACAAGCGTATCCGAGTGTAGACTCCATCGGCGAATTCCGCGTGCTTCGATCGTTGTATCCGGCGGAATCGGGACGCAGCGGCGGCGGACAGATCAACGTAGTGACCCGAAGCGGTTCGAACAGCTTCCGCGGCAGTCTTTACGAATTTGTAAGGAATGAGAAATTCAACGCAAACTCGCCTTCGTTCAATAGCCTTGTGACCGTGCCCGCTACCCTCGGAAGAGACGAGAACGGCAAGGTCAACCGCCAACCGTTCCGCTATAACAACTACGGCTGGACGCTCAGCGGCCCTGTCTATTTCCTGAAGTTCGGTGAACGTGATCCAGGAGATTACTTTGGCCGTTGGAGCAAAACATTCTTCTTTTTCTCACAGGAGTTCCGAAAGGACATCCGCTATCCGATATTTACTACCACGGTGCCAAACGCTCTTCAGCGAAATGCACAGTTCACCGTGCCTATCTGCATACAGGCGACCGGGACGACATGTACGGCCTCGATCGCTGGCTCGACGGCAAGTCCGGTAACTTTGACTGGTATTAATCCTATTTCGCAGCAGTACGTCAACTCGATCTACAACAACATCCCGCTCCCGAACTCCGGCACCAATACCCTGATTGCAGGGTTTAAGAATGAGGCCGATTTCCAGCAGGAAGTTATCAAGATTGACCATAGCTTCAGCGACGCATTCACAATGACTTATCGCTATCAACGGGATCAGATCCCGACCATTGACGCCAATGCTCTGTTCTCGTCAGGCAGCGGCCTTCCGGGCGTGTCGACGACCTCGACGGATTCGCCGGGCCGCACTCACACGGTGCAGGGTGTTTATACGGCGTCGTCGAACCTCATAGTTGAAGGACGGTACAATTTTGGCTACGGTGCAATTTTGAGTAACAATGTAGGACTTCTTGCTCTCAATAGAAGTCCGATCGCTCCGCCGCTTCCGTACCCCGTTACACGTGACCGCGTACCCTCGATCGCTGGAAACGGCTTTACTGGACTGACAGGATATGGGCCATATGACAATTTCTCCTGGAAGAGCAACATCGCAGGAAATGTGACCTGGATCCTCGGCGACCACACGACCAAGTTTGGACTTGTGTGGTCGAAGTATCGCAAGAACGAAAATAATCTTTCTGGATTTAACGAAGGACAGTTCAGTGCCTTTACAGTACCGGGCGGGTCGTCGACAAACATTATTGCGACGGGCGGAAACCTTACCCAGCAGCAGTGGGCAAACTTCCTTTTGGGAAGTAATGCTACCCTATCGCAGGCCAGGTTCGATTACACGGCTGACCTCCGTCAAGAAGCGTTCGAGGCTTATGCTCAGGATGAATGGAAATTGCGGCCAAACCTGACGCTGTACGCCGGTGTACGCTACTCCTTCTTCGGGTCACCGTACGATAGAAACGGCCGCCTTTCGAATTTTGTCCCGGAACTTTGGAACGCAGGCAGTGCCCCGCTTGTCGAAGGCGACGGCGACCGCGTCCCGGGAAGCGGCAATTACTGTAACGGCCTCATCGTAAACACCAATGGCAATGCGTCGTTCCCGAACTGTACGCCTGCCCAATCCCCATGGGGAAAATATGTCATTAACGTGCCGAAGAATGACATTGCTCCCCGCATTGGCTTTGCTTGGGACCCGTTTGGTGACGGACGGACCGCAGTTCGAACCGGCTACGGCATATATCATGAGCAGGTGTTGAACGCTACATTCCTGAACATCATTATCCAGAATCCACCCTTTCAGCAGAACTGCGTGGTGTCGGGTGTGAGCATCAGCAATGCCCCAACAAACTGCACTATCCAGGCGGCTAATCTGGTTAGCAATTTAAGATCGGTCCAGCCGAACTGGAAGACGCCATATATGCAGCACTGGTCGCTTGATTTTCAGCGTCAGCTCACCGACAAGACACTTGTGACGGTCGGCTATTTCGGCTCTAAAGGCACGAATCTGATTGGCGGATATGAGCTCAACCAGCTTCGGCCGGGCGAGGCGTTACAGCGACTGTGTGCACCGATCGGAAATACGACGACGCCCACGGTCCCGTGTCAGCAGCCGAATCAGGCGTTCTTTATCACAACTGGCGCTGGCGGTGAGCAGATACTCGACCAGATTCGTCCGTATCGTGGATATCGATCTATCACCATGATCGAGCCGCGTTATAACTCGAACTACAACAGCCTGCAGGTATCGGGTCAGCAGCGTTTTGCGGGGGCATCGCAGGTTAATGTCGCCTATACTTGGTCCAAGAACTTGACGGACAACCCGAACGACCGCAGCGCAGCCCCACAGAATTCTTACGACATTGAGTCGGAGAAGGCCCGTGCGGCTTTGGATCGCCGGCACATATTCACTGTGAACTGGATCTACGAACTGCCGTTTTTCACCGATCAACGCGGCTTCGTCGGCAAGGTTCTCGGTGGTTGGCAGGCTTCGGGTGTTGCCACCTTCCAAACCGGACTTGGGCTTACGCCAACAGTTTCCGGATTCGATCCGGCCGGCCTGGGGCTTATTCCGCCGCCGCTCACGGTTGCACGAGCCAGCGTGACGTGTAACCCTAACGAGGGCGGAGCTCAGACGCCGCAGCAGTGGTTTAATACATCCTGCTTCCAGGTCGTTCCGATCAACAACAATAGTCCGAATCCTCCGGTCGTCGGCAACGCTTCCCGAGGCCTCATTCAGGGCCCCGGAACGAAACGTGTCGACTTCACCATGTCGAAGAACCTCCGGTTCAGCGAAAGATTTCGCCTCCAGCTTCGAGCTGAAGCCTTCAACATCTTTAACTGGACAAATCCCCGCGCAGTGAACACCACGGTCTGGAGTGCAACTACCCAGCCTGTTTCGCAAGGCGGAAACGGGACCTCACTTTTTGGTCAGGTGACTAGCTACCGCGACCCGCGTGTCCTTCAGTTTGGGGCCAAGTTCTTCTTTTAGGTAGGCTTGCTTGTTCACAATGCCCGCGTTTGCCTTGTGCGACGCGGGCATTTTCTTTGATAGGATTGATAGGTGATTACAGGTTCACGAACTTTGAATGGCACGATCTTCGACGAAAGAGGTATGGCGCGTCGTGCGCATGTTGAGGTATCAGCTGATGAAATGGTTACGCGCATCGAATACGATATCGAGAACATTGAAACCGATGCGGTAGTTCTATTGCCCGGCTTGATCGACATTCACATTCACGGAGCTCTGGGCGTTGACGTAAATGAAGCCGATGCTGAGGGGCTCTTTTCGATCGCAGGGTTTTTGGCGAGGAATGGCGTGACGGCTTGGGTGCCGACGCTTGTGCCAGACTCGGATGAGAACTACCGACGGGCTATCGGTGAGATCGACCGGCTGATGGAGATTCAGGTTGACCAGGCAGTTGCCCAGGCGGTCGGCGTTCATTACGAGGGCGTATTTGCTAATGAGAAAATGTGCGGTGCTTTGCGTCCCGAGTATTTCAAGAAGTTCACGGGATCTGAGCTTTCGAGCTTGCCGCGTTTGAGATCGGGGATCCACATGACGACCTTCGCTCCTGAGGTCGACGGCGGCGTCGAACTGGCTGCTGAACTGACCCGACAGGGCTGGATCGCATCGATCGGGCATACACGAGCCGACATCGAAACGCTGGGCGCCGCGTTTGCCGCCGGTGCACGTCATATGACTCATTTCTTCAATGCGATGACGGGCATTCATCACCGCGATGTAGGCGTCGCAGGTTGGGGACTTTCTGAGAACGACGTTACGTTCGACATCATCGCGGACGGTATTCACGTTCACCCGAAAATGCTGGAAGTTGCATGCCGAGCGAAATCGGTCGACAAGGTGTCATTGATCAGTGATTCTGTCGCGCCGACGGGCTTGGGCGATGGTGAATATGAGATCTGGGGCGAAAAGGTGACGGTAAAGGGCGGCCGCACTCGGAACGAACGCGGCAGCATCGCGGGTTCAGTGATCACGATGCACGACGCTTTTGTGCGGATGATGTCTCTGGGATTTTCGATGGCAGATGCAGGCAAGATGGCGTCCAATAATCCCGCAAAGTTGCTAGGCATAAGTGCTTCCCGTGGCTCGATCGAGACAGGAAAGCGGGCGGATCTTGTCGGGCTCACGGCGGCGGGCGAGATCAAATTCGTTGTGATCGCCGGCAGGTTCGTCGATCTAGCGTAAACAAACGGCCCGGCGCCTTTTGAGCATCGGGCCATTTCCCCCTTGATCGATAGCGAAGGTTATTCGCTAACCTTTTCGGCTTTAGCTGCTTTGCGTGCTTTGTGACGCTCACCGCGTTTTGCCTTCATCTCCGCCAATTTAGCTTTCTGTTCGTCGGTCAAGATCGAGAACATCTGCGATTTGATACGCTGGCGTTCTACGATCAGCTTTGCCGACAGAGCAGCTTGCTCGTTTGCCAAGGCAGTAACCTGAGCCTCGTCAAATGCCCCGTTGGCCGTCAATTCCTGCATCTTTTCACGGTTTGCCTTCAGGCCTTCCATTACCGGCTGTAGGCTTGAACGGTTTGCGGTGCGAAGTTCCTTGACCTTCGCTTTCTGCTCTTCGGTCAGGTCAATGCCGCGAAACGCCATTCCCATCCCGCGATGATGGCCGCCGCGTTTGCCCCAGCCGCCTTTCTTGCCGTCCGCCGATTTCTGTGCGACCGCGAACATCACGCCCGTCGCCACTACGACCAACGCTAGTACTGCTATGAGTGCTTTTTTCATTTTAATTCCCCTGTTTTTCTATCAAAATCTTCGGCGGCACAATCCCCGCCATCGCAGTGTTAGACGAAAAGGCAGGGGCTGCGACCGTAAGAGATTTGTGAATTAGTGTAAAGAATTGTAAAACGCCGCCCAGGCGCTGAGATTTCACGTAGAATGAGACTGTAATGAACCGAGTCTTGATAATTGATGATGACGAAGAGCTTTGTGAGCTGGTTTCCGAGTACCTAACAGTCGAGGGGTTTGATACTGATTGCGTACACGATGGTGAAAGTGGGCTGAAGCGGGCAGGCTCCGGCGAGTACGATCTCGCGATCTTGGATGTGATGATGCCCAAAATGAACGGCTTCGACGTTTTGAGCAATCTGCGGGAGACATCGGATGTGCCTGTCTTGATGCTGACTGCGCGCGGCGACGATATGGAGCGGATCGTCGGGCTTGAGATAGGAGCGGATGATTATCTGCCAAAGCCGTTCAATCCGCGTGAACTTGTGGCTCGCTTGCGGGCTATCTTGCGCCGGTCTTCCCCGGAAGAAGGCGAAGAGTCAGCACCCGAAAAGCTAACCGTCGAGGACCTGGAAGTATCGGCGTCATCTCGCTCTGCCAAGCTAAACGGCGGCGAGGTCGGCCTAACCTCCGTCGAGTTCGATCTGCTGCTTGCACTGGTCCGCGAGGCCGGCAAGATAGTGAAAAAGGAAGACCTGAGCGAGAAGGTGCTCGAGCGAAGCTTGTCGCCTTATGACCGCAGCCTGGATATGCACATCAGCAATCTGCGTAAGAAGCTTGGCCATCGCGGCGACGGCAGTGAAAGAATTAAGACCGTGAGGTCGGTCGGCTACATCTATACAGTGGTATGAATTTGTTCTTCAAGATCTTCCTATGGTTTTTGGCGGCGATCGCTCTGATGGTCGGGGTGGTCGTTTTCTTAAACTGGACCGTACAGACCGAACCTGTGGTCAGCCGCTGGCGCATCTCGGTGCGCAATCAAACCAATGTGTATGCCGAGACAGCCGCCCAGCTATACGCGAACCGGGATGAACGCGGATTAGTTGAGTTTCTCGACCGCATTCGAAAGCTGGAAACTATCAGTGAGGTCGATCTTATCGGCGAGAATGGTAAAGCGTGGCTTTCCGAGGGAGTTGCCGCCGACGCTTATCGCGAGCTGGTCGCAAAATCGCTGGCGAGCGACACGGTCGAGATCGAGAATTCGACCGAGACGGCGCTGTCGGCCCGTAAAATGTCTCTGCCAAGCGGCGAACGTTTCGTCCTGATCCTTCGGTGGGAACGTCCGCGAATGACGCCTTTCTTTGGCGAATCGCCGCTTAGATATATTCGTTACGCAGGGTTGTTTCTTACCGCCTTCCTGCTTTGCTGGGCGCTTGCGCGATACCTTTCGTCGCCGATCGGAAAGCTCCGTCAGGCGACGCAGAAGCTCGCCGACGGCGATCTTTCGGCACGTGTAGCCGATCAGGTTGGCAATCGCCGCGACGAGCTTGCGGCACTCGCTAAGGACTTTGACCTAATGGCGGAGCGGATCGAGTCTCTGATCACTTCGCAGCAGCGTTTATCAAGAGATGTGTCGCACGAACTACGTTCGCCGCTGGCGCGAATGAACGTTGCGCTCGAGATCGCAAAGCAGAAGATGAATGGCGAGGCGAGCCCGCTGATCAAGAGGATCGAGGCAGAGTCACAGCGCCTGAACGATATGATCTCGCGTCTGTTGACGCTGTCGAAGCTTGAATCTGGTTCGAAGGATTTTGACCGGCGTGAGCTTAACCTAAAGGCGTTGGTCGATCAGGTCGCGTCCGACGCGGACTTCGAGGCGAATGCAAAGGGACGTTCGGTGAAGGTGATCTCCGCCGTCGAGTGCCGCGTCCTCGGCAGCGAGAGCCTTATCCAGAGTGCGGTCGAGAATGTCCTGCGAAATGCGGTCAGATATACCCGAGAGGGAACCGAGGTCGAGGTTTCATTGACCAACGGAGGCGGCATGGCGAAGCTTCGCGTGGTCGATCACGGCAGCGGAGTGCCCGAAGCGGAACTGAATAATCTGTTCCGTCCGTTCTACCGCGTGGGCGAGGCGCGCGACCGCGGCTCGGGCGGAACCGGGCTCGGCCTTGCTATCGCCGAACAGGCGATACTCGCACATAAGGGATCGATCAAGGCCAGGAACACGGACGACGGCCTGGAAGTTGAGATATCGCTTCCTTGCGTGACACGTTAGCTTGATTCGCGTGCTCGGCGTGCGGCCGCGAACGAACGTATCGCGAGGATCACGAACGCGAGGCATATCAGTGCAGTAGATGCCTGTGAAAGCACGGCTGGTGAGGCGGTGAGTTCGCTCATCTTTGATAGAAGTCGGCCGGCTGTGGCAATAAAGCCGATCAAAGCGACTATGACCGCGACGTGCATAAGGTGCTTGCGCAGGCCTTCCTTCATCCCCGCAACAACTCCCAGGAGTGCGAGGATCACCCCGATGAACGCCGGGATCAACGCCGTCATACTTGCCTTATCGTTCATCGCGCCATTCACATAGCCGACAACGCCGATCAAAATTAGTAACACGCCGCAGAAAATTGCTGTAGTAGGCATAAGAACATTCTATCCGTAATTACCGAAAATGCGGAAGCCCGATCTGACTTGAGCCGGTAGTTCGTCTTTGCTTTCTGCAAGGTGATCCGCTATTTCCGCATGTCGGCGATCATCTGGGCTATCGTCTGCTTGAGATGAGCAGTGACGGCCTCGTACTTTTCGTCATTGGAATCGGCAGGGACGAGAGCCTTCCCGTCGCTGTCGGTCGCCGCAATTATATCTTTCGCATAAAAGGCCTTGCCGAAGCGGATCTTTACCTTGCCGGGGCGGATCTTCATTGTGCCGCGGGCCCATACTTTGTAGAGGCCGTCGATGGCGACGGGGACGATCGGCAATTCGAGTTCGGTGGCGAGAATGGCAGCACCTTTCTTGAATTCATGAAGTTCGCCGTCGTAGGCCCGTTCACCTTCCGGATAGATGTTTAGGATCTTGCCGTTCTTTAACCCGATCGCACCGGCCTTCATTGCCTTCATCAACTGCGTGTCGGGATCGACCGGAACCACCTGCAGCATCCTCGCGACCCATCCCATAAATCTGCTCTGGAAGAACTGGCTGGCCCCGACGTGAAACGTGTTACTGAACGTTTCATAAGAATAGGTCGAGCAGACCACGAATGGATCGAGAAAACTTTGATGGTTGGGGCAGATGATGAACGGCCGCTTCAGCTTGCGGAACTCTTCCTGGCCCTCGACCTCAAGCCGGAGAAACAGTCGGAAGATCAGGTTGAAGCCCTTATAAACGGTGAACGCGAATCGCAGGAAGATGGGCTGTTTGTTCAACACAGCCTGAACTTCCGGCAGGTCGTCACCAGTGTCGTGAAGTATCGTCGCCCAGTTCAGATCGGTCGACACAGGAGCGAGAGCCTCGGTTCCTACGTGTTTCTCGATCAGGCTAACCGCGTCCTTAACGGTCAAGGCCTTTGCGGCCTCATCGCCCTCAAACTCGGTTGAGAAAGCGTGTTCCAGGGCGGCGAACGTCTCCGCACGGGCAAGGGAATCGAGCCCGAGATCGATCTCGAGATTCATGTCCGGATGGATAACGTCGGCGTCCTTATTGTTCTGCCGGATCGCCGATACGACAGCCTGGCCGATGTTGCCGCCGATCATTGCATTATCTTCCGCCGAGAATTCCCAGGCCTTAGCCTCGCTCGCGGTTCCGGCGATGGTTCCTGATTCGATCGCTTTCTTCAGCTCGAATCGTTTGATCTTCCTGGTTGCGGTGCGAGGCAGTGGCTCGACGCGGATAATGTAATCGCGGACACGCTGATATTCGGGCAGCTCGCGGCCGAGGTTGTCGAGAGCGTAGCGTACAGCTTCTTTCGAGTTGGCGATCTTTGAAAGCTTTAGATATTCGAAATCGGGTACGACCACGGCGGCCAGCTTCTCAGCGCCCGCCCGCTTTTCGCTATCGTCCTGAATGCCTAGGATAGCCAGCTCCTCGACCAGCGGAGATTTGAGGTAATGAACCTCAAGGTCCTCAGGATGAACGTTCTTTCCGGAGGGTAGAACGATCACGTCCTTACCGCGGCCGACGATATAGAGATGGCCGTCCTTGTCCAATTTCCCAAGATCGCCGGAACGGAACCAGCCGTCTTCGGTAAACGCTTCGGCCGTTGCGGTCGGGTTTTCATAGTAGCCCTTGAAGACCACACCGCCGCGGATCAACACTTCGCCGACACCGTCTTTGTCCGGTTCGTTGATCTTGATCTCGGTCCCGAGCATAGGCTTACCGACCGACCCAACGCGGTTGTCGGTCTCGAACGTAGCCGTCGCCGCACCGCTGGTTTCGGTCAGGCCGTAGCCCTGAATGATGGTGAATCCAAGTGTATGGAAGTCGATCGCCACGTCTTCGTCAAACCGGGAACCGGCAGAGATCGCGACCCGAAGCTTTCCGCCAAAGGATTCATGGACGGTACCAAAAAGTTTGCTCCCGAGATTGGTGCCAAGCGTGTCACGAGCGAACCCGTTCGCCGCGAGCATTGCTTTGAAGAGAACCTGAACGGCCTTAGGTTTTGCTTCGACCGCATCGAAGATCTTCTTGTGAAACAGATACCACAGGCGCGGCACTGTCGTCAGGATCGTCGGCTTGAAGCTCTTCATCGCATCGCCAAGTTCGGCGGGTGTAAGCTCTTTAAGGTAGCCAACTTCGGCACCGACAGTTGTTGCGACCCATAGATTCACGATCTGCAAGTACGCATGGAACAGCGGGAGAAGGCTGAGGATCTTCTCATCGTCGCGAAACTTAAGGACGTCGTCCACGCCGATAAGCTCAGAAATAATGTTGCCGTGCGTAAGCGGAACTCCTTTCGGTTTACCCGTCGTGCCGCTCGTGTACATTAGCAGGGCGTTGTCATCGGCCGCGATGTCGGGTACTTCGGACGCATAGCTATCAGGGAATTCGGTCCCGGACCAATCTTCGAACCTCTGAAAACCGTTCGTCGAGGCTTCAAGGTTCCACACGACCGTGGGCACGTGCCGACCGAGCCTTTCTTCGATCTCGGAGAACTTTTTGGTCATGTCGGGCGAAAGGAACGCGACCTTTGCCTGCGAATTCTCAAGGAAATTCGTCAGTGTCTCGATCTCGCCATGAGGATCCAGCGGTACGCAAACAGCGCCGCGATACAGAGCTCCAAGGTATGCAAGTGCCCAGCAAGGATGATTCTCGCCGATCAAAGCAATGCGGTCGCCTTTTTCGATCTTTTCCTCAGCAAGTTTGTATGCGATCGAACGAATGGCGGAAAGGCTTTCGCCAAAGGTGTAGACCTCGGAGTCGTCACCCACTACTCTCATCGCAACCCTGTCGGACTTTGCCTGGAACGTGCTGATGAGACGATTGATGTATGAATCTGCCATAAGGAGAGGCTACGTCGAAAGGAGCAAATGTGCTAACTGCTTCGCCTGGGTGCGAATCTCCGGAATGGCCGTCGTTTCCCAAAGCGTGCCTTTCAGAGCGGTGCCAAGCGTGAAGATCACATCGGAGTTTTCACCATTTTGGCCGACAACGCTCCCGTTTGGCAAGGCGTCGATGCCAAAGTTCAGCCCGTCGCTGCGGATGTAGCCGCGTTCGAACAGGCTAGACACCAGCCGAGATTCGAGCTTGCGGAAGTTACTCTCGGACCCGATGCAGTTAATGATCGCGTCGGCTTTCAAGGTTTGAACGATGCCGTCCGTACGGTATTCGACGGTGAACCGGTCACCACTATCGATCTTCTGCAAACGTCCCCTGAGAATTTCAAGCCGATCGTTTGCACGCTGTTTATCAAGGACTGCAGCTGCTTCCGCGGGCATCCGGTGGCGTGCGACATTCCAATAGCGGCTGAGGTGCTGCATGAAATAGCGTTTCTCGCTAAGCGGCAGATTCTGCCAGAGCTGCTGCGTGACCGGCCGAAGGCTGTCGATCACTGCACGCCAATCGATGTTCTGTTCGCCGGCCGCCTCAATATGCCGACG
>JANNNS010000210.1:0-10173 GCA_031398645.1 Acidobacteriota bacterium | reverse complement strand
CGAACTTCACGATGCCGATGTCACGCATCACCTTCGTCCAGAAACGGGCATAGATCAG
The DNA here is from genome assembly GCA_031398645.1 of Acidobacteriota bacterium. GTDB lineage: Bacteria > Acidobacteriota > Blastocatellia > Pyrinomonadales > Pyrinomonadaceae > OLB17. Next base: position 10,115 of record JANNNS010000210.1, on the reverse strand, counting down.
ATGCATTACGGCATGATCATCGCCGCCGATGTACTGATCGACGGGAGCCCAATAGGCAGCAGCAGCCGGATCGAACGGCGCGTCAGAATTTTGCGGATCGAGATATCGAAAGTAGTACCACGACGAATCGACAAACGTGTCCATCGTGTCCGTCTCACGCCGTGCCGGTCCGTCGCACTTCGGGCAGGTCGTGTTCACAAACTCCGGAACTTTCGCCAATGGCGATTCGCCTGTACCGGTCAACTCGACATGCTCCGGCAAGCGCACCGGCAAATTCTCGTACTTCTCCGGAACTACACCGCACGCGTCACAGTAAACCATCGGGATCGGCGAACCCCAAAACCTCTGCCGCGATATTCCCCAGTCCCGCAAGCGATAGGTCGTCGCAGCCTCTCCAAATCGCTTCTCGGCCGCAAACGCAGCCATCTCGCGCTTTCCGGCCTCAGTAGTCTTCCCATCCCACTCACCGGAATTGACCATTACGCCATAGTCAGTGAACAATTCCTCATCGCTCTCGACTCCAGACTCACGACGCACGACTTTTCTGATCGGCAGTCCAAATTTCTTAGCGAATTCAAAGTCCCGCTCGTCATGTGCCGGCACGCTCATCACAGCTCCCGTACCATACTCCATCATCACGTAATTTCCGATCCAGACCGGTAATTCTTCGCCGCTGAATGGATTGATCGCCTTTAAGCCCGTATCAATACCGTCCTTCACGGCCTCCGTCTCGTGATCGGTCGGGTTCATTTTCTCCACCCGGATCTGCTGGATCTTCGCCAAAACCTCTTCCGGCAACTGGCTCAAATGCTCGACCACGATCGGATGCTCCGCCGCAACCACGACCGCATTTGCACCATAGATAGTGTCGATACGCGTGGTAAAAACACGAATGTGGTTCTCCTTCCGAAGCTCCCCTCCTGTCTTAGGAGGGGTGGCAGCCGCTTCGGCTGACGGGGTGGTCGCCTTTGCAACCTCAAAATCAACAAATGCACCTTCCGACCGCCCGATCCAATCCTTCTGCCGTTTTAGCACGTTATTTGGCCAACCGGATTCGATCTCGGCCATATCGTCCAAAAGCTGATCGGTGTAGGATGTCGTCTTCAAAAACCACTGTTCCAGGTCTTTCTTCGTGACCGGATTGCCGCACCGCCAACACAGGCCGCCGCTCGCCTGCTCGTTCGACAGCGTGGCTTGGTCTGTCTCGCACCAATTGACCTGCGTTTTCTTCTTATACGCCAGGCCCATCTCATGCATTTTCAGGAAGAACCACTGGTCGAATTTGTAGTATTCAGGCCTATGGGCTGCCATCTGCCGCGACCAGTCGTAGCTGATGCCAAGCCGCTCGAGCTGCCCTCGCATCGCCTTGATGTTATCTTCGGTCCATTCTCGCGGGTTAACGCCGCGCCTAATGGCCGCGTCCTCAGCCGGTTGGCCGAATGAATCCCACCCGATCGGATGCAGGACATTAAAGCCCTTCAGCCGCTTATACCACGCCACAACATCGCCGGCCGAGTAGTTTCGGACATGGCCCATGTGCAGGTTGCCCGAAGGATACGGGAGCATCTCAAGCGCGTAAAACTTCGGCTTCTCACTTTCCATCGAGGCCTCAAAAGCTCCACTCTCGGCCCACTTTTTCTGCCACTTCTCTTCTATTTTTTTCGCGAAATATTTCTCGTCCATTGCTGAAAATATAGTGCCGTTAAGGCCTCAGGGCACCTTTCGACAATAAAACTACGAGTTTAGCGGAAAGAGAGAATTCTATCCACCAAAACACCACTAAATTCTTATTATTATTGAGTTTGAGGCCGCCACCTGACGCCGGAACCTGCGGTCCCAACGGGGTGGCTAAATAAGGAGGAGGCTGGTCTGCCTGAAGGTCATAACCCAATTCTAGCCATTTCTCGCAATTTGTCTAGTATATTGCGGGGGTAGCCCACACTGTGATATTCTCATGGACGGTCTTTTACGGAGTTTCTAACAGAACCGAAACCAAAGCTTGAAGATGAAAAAAACAATATCGCGGACGGCCGGAACTTGATCCTGTAAGCCTTGTTTGACCGTCTGCTCCAAAAGGAGGCATCCATGGTCAAACGAACACGTACAACTATCGCCCGCGAAATTGACAAGCCCAAATCCGTACACACCTCCGCAATTCGATCAAATCCAAAAGAAAAGCTCTCTGCCGACGACCTTATCGTCACGCTGTCCGACGCGCACGAGAATCGCCGTGCCCGGCAGGTCGTCGAATGGCAAAGCCTCCAGGCGTCGAACGTCCAGCGGGCAATATGACAGAACCTGGGACCGCAGGCGTCCCCGCCTGCACGGACGCGTTTTTTGCGTCCGAACGTACTCGTACATGCGGTGGAAGGTCCGGCTGGAGGACGCTCTCTGTCTTGGCGTGTCTTTTTCTTTTGGCCTGCATTAGTGTTACCGCTCAGACAAACACGACCGCCGAATGGCCTGAAACCGAGGCCCGCTTGACCCAACTCCTCTCTGGCAATTCCGAACAAAAACGCACCGCCCTTGCTGAGATCCGCAACCTGCGATCCGAACCGACATCGCGACTCGCTCTCCCTTCTCTCTCAGACCCCGACGAGCTCGTTCGGGCAACGGCAGCTACTTCAGTAGTGTTTTTGCCCGCGAGCGAGGCGAGGAGCGTCCTTCTGCCGCTTCTTGATGATAAAAAGCCGTTCGTCCGCCGTGAGGCCGCCTATGCCCTCGGCTTAGTCGAAGACTGGGGAGCGACCAACCGTCTCCGTCGCCTCCTGATCAACGATCGCGACCTGGAAGTTCGGGCCGCAGCGGCGATCGCGATCGGCAACATAGGTGATCCATCCGCCATCGAAGACCTCCTGAAAACTCTCGATAAACGGCCAAAGGAGGACGAAGAGTTCCTTCGACGCTCGGCGGCACGAGCGATCGGCCAGATCTTCGAGCTCCGCGCGACGGGCTACACCGAAACCCTGACGCCGCAGAATTTTTTGCCCCCGAAGTATAAAGAATTGGGCCAAGCCAGCACCGCGAGTGATCCAGTTGACGCGAAGCTGCTCCAAACGGCAATGCTTTCCCTTTCGAAAGTTCTACGAAACTCAAACGAAGCGGATGACACCCGCCGCGAAGCCGCCTTTGCACTCGGTGCTCTTCGTCAGCCTGCTTCCGCCGCACTTCTGCGAGGTTATCTCGGCAGCACGGACCCCTACCTTGTGGAGATCAGCAAAGAAGCCCTGCTGAAGATCGAGAACCAATAGCAACCCGCGCCGAACTGTGACATCTCTTCTCTTTTTGCGATAATCTCGCCAGCAATGATCAGCACTCTAACCATTGGTGGAAGATCGGTAAGCTTCGATCCGGAAAAGCCCATCGACATTTCGATCCCGCTTAGGTTCGACCGGCCCCAGCCGAGCGCTTTTGGCGTCGGGATGGCGACGGCCGAGGAACTCGGCGACACCCGAGAAGATTCGAGCGTGAATTTCGAACGCTACACGCTTGTGCCGCACTGTAACGGCACGCACACCGAGTGCGTCGGACACATAACGCACAAGCGTATCTCGGTGCGAAGTTGTTTGCAGGATATGCTGATCAACGCCGTATTGATCAGTGTTGAGCCAGAGAGTGAGACATCGGACAGCTATTCGGTCAAGTTTGAACCAGGCGACAGGCTGATCACACGTGAAGTTTTGGAACGTTCACTGGCCTCAGGATTTTCGGCTGAAACATTCGGCTTACCGCTCGCCCTGATCGTCCGAACGCTGCCAAATGGCGATTCGAAACTGACGGCTGATTACGGCGACGAAAACATCTCGCCTTACTTCACAACCGAGGCGATGCGCCTGATCGCAGACAGCGGCTTCACGCACCTGCTTGTCGACATGCCGTCGATCGACCGCCTCTTCGACGGCGGACATCTTGCAAATCACAGAATATTTTGGAAGGTGGAACCGGGGTCGTTCGAAGTGAATGCCGCAACGCGGATCCGAAGCACGATCACTGAGATGATCTACGTTCCGAATTCCGTTAAAGATGGTGAGTATTTATTGAATTTACAGATCGCGCCGTTCGAAGCCGACGCCGCCCCAAGCCGGCCGTTGCTTCTCAGGGAAAAATAGAAGAGCCCTTCACTGGCCGTCCTGTTCTAGGCTGATCGCCCAATGGAGTTGAATGAGCTCCAACGCAGCGTTCGGCAGCTTTTTCCGAAACTCCCGAGTCTCTCCAGGTACTGATTGGAGTCTTCTTTTCAGGTCTATGTATATCGGAGATTTCAGTAAAGAAATATGACCTCGGCCTACGCGCAAGTCTTCCTCCACCACCAATTTCAGTTCGCCGACATTTCGAGAGTCAAGCCCCTCGATGTACTTTAGCCCTGTGAGAATCGTCCCGTTCTGGGTCAACCTGACGTACTGTTTCTCTAAGAACGGAAGTCCGAATTTCTTGATGTCTAAGAGAATCTCATCTACTACTTCGGAACACGTTTCCAGCATCCCGTTGTGGAAATAGTAGCTCTCCTCATCCGTCGACATTCCTGTTCCCTTCTTCAATTGGATAAGTTCGAAATGGGGGTTGATCAAGCCAGCGTTGTACCAGTTATTGTAAATAAGGGTTGGATTCATCCGCGAGGCCAACGAACATGAGAATACTCCGCCCTTTAGGCTAAAGCCAATGTGCAGTAACTCGTGAACCTTGTAATTGGAAAACTCGCGAATCCTTCTAAATGTGTAGGAAGTGTTTTTATAACCAATGAACTCAAAATCTGGGAAAGCTTCTCCAGCTTTTCTCTGCAGAATGTTTTTAATCTCCCCTCGCTTCAACGGTCGCGTATCGATAGGTGGCTTCCGCTCCTGACTATCCTTCCTAAATCGGCCAAGAAATCTCATCGTTGTGCTAGCGCTTTCTCAAAACAAACGCTATTGTCCATCCCGACATACTGTCCGTAATTCGGAATCCGCACATATCCGCTTTTTTCGTAGAGTCGAATCGCCTCCGGTTGCTTCAGGCCCGTTTCAAGAACGCACCGGGTGCATTCGAGTTCGGCGGCCCATTTTTCAAGCTCCGCCAAAACCTGAGCCGCGATCCCCGCTCCGCGACACTCGACCAGCGTGTACATTCGCTTAACTTCCATCGCACCTGGCTCAAATTCTTTGATAGCCCCGCACGCGACCGGCCTCTCGTCATCGCACGCTACCAACACATACTTTAGGTTCTCGATCTTATTGAACTGCGCGTAGTAAGCGTGGTCGCTTCCGTCGCGGTCGGCAAGTTCCGCGTCAAGGTGGCGGACAAGTTCCGCGAAGGAAGCGTCATTCGAATCGGTTCGCTTAATTCTGATCATCAGCTCTATTCGACGGCATGCTCGATCGCAGGTTTTAGGTGGGGAAACTTGAACTCATATCCCGCGTCGTTCAGCCTTTTGGGAATTACCTTCGTCGAATCCAGCAGCAACGCGTCGCCCATTTCGCCGAAGACCAGGTTCACCGCAAATTCCGGCAGCGGAAGGAACGTCGGGCGGTAAAGGACCGAGCCGAGCGTTTTTGTAAACTCTTCGTTCGTTACCGGATTCGGAGCTACGATATTCACGGCGCCGCGCAAGCTCTCATTTTCGAGGGCAAAATTGATGATCCCTACCACATCATCGAGTGATATCCAGCTCATCCACTGCTTGCCGCTGCCGACGACGCCACCGACGCCGAGCTTGAACGGCGTCAGCATCGTAGCCAAAGCACCGCCGTCTTTCGACAGAACGATGCCGGTTCGCAGCAGAACGGTGCGGATGCCCATGTCCTCGGCACGCCGCGACTCGGCTTCCCATTCCTTACAGACGGCTGAGAGGAACGTGTCGCCGGAAGAACTCGTTTCCGTAACCTCGTCGTCACCGCGGTCGCCGTAAAATCCTATCGCTGAGCCCGCGATGAACACCTTCGGTTTCTGCTCGAGCCGGGCAAATGCCTCGATCATTGTCCGGGTCCCAAACACCCGGCTGTCGCGGATCGCCTTCTTCTTTTCATCCGTCCACCGAAGCCCGCTCACGTTCTCGCCCGCCAGGTGGATCGCCGCATCCAGACCCTCGAGCCGCGGCAGATCCTCATCTGCAAATCCGGTGTCCATGCTCCACTGGATGTGATGGTCGTCTTTCGGTTCACTCCGCGACGCCAGCAGAAGTTCGTAGCCTTTCGGCTTAAATGACTCTTGCAATGCCTTTCCGATAAGGCCGCTTGCCCCTGTGATGAGTATCTTCATAGTGCCAAATTAATCCAGAAGCCGTTTAGCGATGTCCATCCGTTTATGTAGTATTCGAATTACCTCGATCCCCGAAGTCGATATTTCGCGATAGAAGATGAGATGGGATCCAACTTGCGAATATAAGTAAGTCTTCTTGCCGCCGCGAAAAACTCTACCTCGGTTCGGCTTGTCGCATAGAGCTTTGATCTTGGCGACAAACTCGCCGTAGTACTTGTCAGCCTGTTCCATCGACCAGTGCTCAAACGTGTAGTGCCATATGGAGTTAATATCGCAACTGGCTTTTCGTGAAAATCTGTACTTCACTTCTTGACGTGCTGTTTATGCAATTCGGCCAGATTTTCTTCAGGGTCAAAATCAATGAATCCCGAGTTTTCACCTTCTTCCAACAACTCAATAAGCTCCACTGTCCGCTCGTGCTTTTCAAAACGTCTCAAGGCCTCGCGAATGACTTCGCTCGCAGAAGTGAAGCGCCCCGACTTAACCTGTTCAACAATGAAATTGTCGAAGTGCTCACCCAGCAATATTGATGTGTTCTTTGCCATAAACCAGTTATACCAACCCTTGGTATTGAGCGCAAGGTTTAGTTTCCTCGAAGGTCTCGCTGAACAAAATCGACCATCATACTGATCTCACGCTCCGAGAATTGATTCCTGAACGGGACCATGCCGTTTCCGCCATTCGCGATGTGATCGTAGATCTCGTTTGCGGTGTTATATTTGTAGGGAGCATCGCGCAAGCCAGGCACGATCGTTCCGTTATCAAGGGTTCGCCCATTGGCCTCCGGTCCGTGACAGATGGCGCAGTTTTGGCGGAACAGCGACGCCTCGTACGCCTTGCTCTCGGCGATCACAAGCTTTTTCGGTCCCGAGTTCAGGCAGCCCGACACTCCAAAAGCAGCAAAGCTCAGGATTATCAACAACTTAACCTGAGCTTGCCTGATCATTATTAATTCCGTTCGAGCCGCTATTTTGACTCGTTTCTGAGCATTAGCTTTGAGATCTTGCCAGTATTCCCGATCGGCAAAGCGTCCCGAAATTCGACGTAGCGGGGATACTTGTTTGCCGCGAACTGCGTTTTACACCAGTCAATAAAGGCTGCATCCGACAGTTGGGCTCCTTCTTTCAGGACAAGGAATGCCTTGACCTCTTCACCCATTTTGTCGTCCGGAACACCGATAACCGCGACTAGCGAAACCGCGGGATGCGTCATGATGATCTCTTCCAGTTCGCGTGGGTAAACGTTGTAACCTCCGCGAAGTATCATGTCTTTCTTGCGATCGACGATCGATAGATAGCCTTCGTCGTCCATTATCCCAATATCGCCGCTATGAAACCAACCGTTGCGGAACGCTTCGGCGGTCGCCTCAGGCCGCTTGTAATAGCCCTTCATTACATTGGTCCCGCGAATCACAACTTCACCCCGCTCGCCACGCGGCACTTCGACGTCATTTTCATCTACACATTTGACCTCGACACCGAAAATAGGCTGGCCGACCCAGCCCGGTTTCGACGGTTTTTCAAAATGACTGAATGTAGCCAGCGGCGATGTTTCTGACAGCCCGTATCCCTCCAAAACACGCACGCCAAACTTTTCCTGAAATTCCTTCATCACCTCGACCGGCATCGGAGCTCCACCTGAGGTACATACCTTCATATTCTCTTTCACGCGACTGATGTCGTAACCCGATTCGTCGGCATACTTTAACAAAGCCCAGTACATCGTCGGAACACCTACCCAGAAATTCACCTTTTCGGCCACCATTGTATCCAGCGTCGCCTTTGGATCGAACCTCGGCAAGAGGACGACTCGGTTACCGCCGTAGATATTAGTGTTCATCTGCACTGTTTGCCCGGTCGTGTGAAATAGCGGCAGCGTGATCAGAACGGTCTTTTGTTCACCGTCCGTAAAGTCGAGCATCGGCGTGTGAATGTTGTACGTAGTGATAACGTTCGACCACAAGTTAAGGTGCGTAAGCTCGGCTCCCTTTGGCTGGCCGGTCGTGCCCGACGTATATAAAATGGCGCACGTGTCGTCGGGAGCGGTCGGATAGGTTTCGAACGTGTCGGGCTGTGTCGCGATCAGTTGTGTAAGAGTCTTATGTTCCGGAAACGGTGACGCACCCATCAACTCTTTCGGTAGAATGACCAGATGTTCACACGAATCTACGGCATCAAACGCCGCCTTGGTCGAAACGCCGATCGGCAACTCCGGCGTCCCCTCGAACGCAAAGATCGCCTTGGCATCCGAATCCTTCAGCTGATATTCGATCTCACGCGGCGTGAACAAAACGCAGGTCGGAACTACCGCCGCACCGACCTTCATGATCGCGTAATAGACTATCGGAAAGTACGGAAGGTTCGGGCAGTTCAGCGCGACCTTATCGCCGTGCCCGATGCCCATTTCGGTCAGGGCGTTTGCGAGTTTATTAGACATCGCGTCGAGCTGGCCGTAGGTCATACGGACGTCATTCCACACGATCGCTTCCTTCTGGGGTGCAAGCCGAGCGTGATGCGTCACGATAGACGCCAGGTTCAAAGTGGTAGCATTCGATGACATAGAGTTTTTCTTGCGATTAACCGGACAATAGGATGTGATTTGCTGCAAGTATAACCCAATAGCATGAGATTTTCAGAATGCGCAGGAGCCCGACTGGTTCTTCGTCTCCCTCATCTTTTTCTGTGGTTAAGCCTGCTGCCTGAACCTGGAAAAAAGATAAGTAGAAACAGCAAAAAGCAATACTAGGTCGGGTGTCGGCTATTTACTGGCTGCCGATGCATTGCCGGGATCGATCCGGGCGGCCGACGCGATAGCTTCACCGACTTTTTGCACTGAATGAGTTCGCCACTCGTCCGACTGCTCTGGAAAGTCCGTCCGAAAATGGCCGCCACGAGATTCTTCGCGCCACAGAGCAGCTTTTGCGACAAGCGTTGCCAGCGTGACAAAATTTCGGGATGAAGTGCTGAGCTTAGAAGCCGCTATCTGCTCGAATTCCGCGATCGCCCTGATCAAAGATTCACGATCGCGCAAGATGCCGACACGCTCCCACATAACGCGCTTGACGCGCTTTTTGACCGCGGTCGAGATCGCGGGTTGCTGATTGCGGACCGCAGGCTCAGGATTTTCCTTATTCTGACCACTGACCACCGACCACTGACCACTATCCTTTACAGCGGCCTCGCCGGCACGGGCGCCGAAAACCAGTCCTTCCAGCAGCGAATTAGACGCCAAACGGTTTGCCCCGTGAACTCCGGTACAGCTCACCTCACCGGCCGCATAAAGACCGGGCACGGTCGACCGGCCATCCAAGTCCGTCCGGATGCCGCCCATACAATAGTGCGACGCTGGCGAGACTGGAAGCTGATCCTTTGCGATATCCAAGCCGTAATATTTGCAGGTCTCGTAGATCTTGGGAAAGCGCTCCTTCAGGAAGGCTTCGTCGAGAGCGGTCATGTCGAGAAAAACGGTTCGCGACCCGGTCCGTCTCATTTCGGCGACGATCGAACGCGAGACTATATCGCGTGGAGCAAGCTCAAGGCGTTCGTCGTAACGTCCCATAAACCGCTCGCCCTGCGCATTTCTGAGCACGCCGCCCTCGCCACGCATTGCCTCAGACAACAAGAACCGCGGGGCGTTCTCAACGCTCAATGCCGTCGGGTGAAATTGGACGAACTCCATGTCAGCCATCTCGGCACCGGCGAAATATGCCATTGCCATTCCATCGCCCGTCGCAACAGGCGGATTGGTCGTGTGCTGATAAAGCTGGCCCGCACCGCCCGTACAAAGAATGACGGCCTTTGCCCTGATCTCACGAGGAGCCCGAAGTATCGGATCGAGAAATCGCACACCAATACACCTTCCGCCCTCAACCAGCAGGGCCT
>JANNNS010000195.1:0-1780 GCA_031398645.1 Acidobacteriota bacterium | reverse complement strand
GCCATCAGTGGCTGACATTTGTAAATGAGGCTGGTGCTGAGCAAACCGTAACGGCAAAGTAAGCTTGCGAAAGCCCGCACGAAGAAAGGGCGATATAAAGTGTTGAGCATATCGCCCTTACTTCGTGCGGGCTTTCGCATTATCTATCCAAATGAGGCAACTCCTCGCTCGCTTCGCTCTCGAACTGGCTGTTTTTATCTGCGGCGCTCTCGTAATGACGTACGAGATCATCGGCTCGAGGATCGTTTCGCCTTTCATCGGCACATCAACATACGTCTGGACCAGCCTTATTGGCGTCATCCTTGCCGCGCTAAGCCTCGGTTACTGGCTGGGCGGACGAATGGCTGATAAGCGGCCCGATGTGAAGGTACTCGCCTCCGCGATCTTTCTTGCCGGCGGAGCAGTTTCGGTGACCATCCTGATCAAAGACGCCGTTCTCTCCATGATCGGATCGACATCCCTGGCACTTGAATTCAAGTCAGTGTTCGCCGCCGCGGTTCTTTTCGCTCCGGCAAGCGTACTCCTCGGTTTCGTCACGCCTTACGCCGTGAAATTACGCACGCTGTCGCTTGAGGATGCAGGAAAAACGGTAGGCCGCCTCTACGCCTTATCGACGATCGGCAGCATTGCCGGAACATTCGCGGCAGGATTTGTCCTCATACCTTTCGTCGGGAGTACGCGAACCCTTTACCTGATCGCCGGATCGTTGATCGCCGTCAGTCTGATGCTCGCTCCACTTGCATTTTCGCGAGCGAACTTTGCGGCTCTTATACTATTTGCATTTGGGATAGCAGGAAGCGAGTTTTCGTCATACTACATGCACCGGAGTACCGGGATGATCGACCTCGACACCGAGTACAGCCGCATTCAGATCTACGATAGCACCGATACAAAGACCGGCCGCCCATTTCGAGCGATCGCCACCGACCCTTTTTTCGCCCAGTCCTCAATGTATCTCGATGACGGCTCGCCAATGCTGGAGTATGTAAAGTTCTATGGTCTCGTCAACCACTACAAACCCGGCCATCGCAATTCACTAATGATCGGCGGTGCCGGATACACCGTCCCGCGTGAGTATCTGAAAAATAATCCCGAAGCCCGGATCGATGTGGTCGAGATCGACCCAATGATGACCGAGCTTGCCCGAAAATACTTCTATCTAAAAGACGATCCGCGGCTAAGCATCTTCCACGAAGACGGGCGCGTTTATCTGAACCGCTCTGAATCAGCAAAATACGACGCCGTCTTCGTTGACGCCTTCGGCTCGCTGTTCTCAATTCCCTACCAGCTAACCACCCTCGAAGCCATGGGGCAGATCCACCGCGTCCTGACCGACGACGGCATCGTAATTGTAAACATAGGCTCCGCCCTAACCGGCCCCGCCAGCCAATTCCTCCAAGCCGAATTCGTAACCTATGAACAGGCATTTCCCGAAGTTCTCATATTCAAAGTTCGGCCAGAACGAAAAGACAGCGATGTCCAGAACGTCGTCTTGATAGCCTGCAAATCGGGTTGTTCCTCAACGGCGGGAAAGGCAGGTCAAGAAGCGATAACGCTGCTGCAGAGCCGATCCGGCCTCGACCACTCCTTTGGCAAGATCATAACGGATGAGCTAGCTCCGGTGGAGTACTTCAGCTCTGTCGCAATGAGATCCTACAAATAGCGTGTAACACTGGTGCTTCTCTACCTCAGCCCTTGGCCAAACTGCTCTGTGCCGAAGGCGCCGATGCCGTTTAGGCGGAAGCTGAAGAGTAAGCGATTTTCGTTGCGTTGGCCGACG
>JANNNS010000179.1:0-8533 GCA_031398645.1 Acidobacteriota bacterium | reverse complement strand
CTGAAGGCGGCTACCAGAACCGCAACATTCATTTCGGCATCCGGGAACACGCGATGGGCTCGACGATGAACGGCATGGCGTTGTACGGCAGCGTTATCCCGTTCGGCGGCACGTTCCAAACGTTTTCCGATTACATGCGGCCAGCGATCAGATTGGCGGCTTTGTCGCATATCCAGACGATATTTGTGTTTACACACGATTCGATCGGCCTAGGAGAAGACGGCCCCACGCACCAATCTGTCGAGCATCTCGCAGCCCTGCGGGCGATCCCGAATCTCGCGCTGATCCGTCCCTGCGACGCCCACGAGACCCGCGAGGCCTGGCGTGCCGCGATGAATCGAACCGATGCCCCGACCGCCTTTGCGTTCTCGCGGCAAAAGGTAGCCCTCATCGACCGCAAGAAATTTGCAGACGCGAAGGGCCTGCACAAAGGTGCATACATCCTCGCCGAAGCCGAAGATAGAACCGGCAGGAAAGCCGCACCAAAACTCATCCTGATCGCGACCGGCTCCGAAGTCGGCCTCGCGATGGAAGCCCGTGAAAAACTCAATGCCGCCGGAACTCCGACCCGCGTCGTCTCGATGCCCTGCTGGGAATTCTTTGACGAACAATCTTCGAAATACAAAGAATCCATCCTCCCTTCAGACATAAAAGCCCGCCTCGCTATCGAAGCCGGCGTTTCCCTTGGTTGGGCTAAATACGTCGGCGACCACGGCGACACGCTGACAGTCGATAAATTCGGAGCTTCTGCCCCGGCGGAAGATGTTTTTAGGGATTATGGGTTTACGGTAGAGAATGTGGTCAGGAAAGCGAGAAAACTTTTGTAAAAAAGAACTGCATTCATGATCGTTATGACAGAGCTAACATTCGGCTCATCGAATCACGGCGTTAACAATTCGACCATTGGGTAATACATGCGGAAACGTCGCGGATCGCGAGTAAGTACGCGCAGGTTTGCAACTTCAGCATGCGCCCCGATGTAGAAGTCCGGCATCGGAGAAGTTTTTGAGCCGCCCCGGCGTTTATATTTTACGAACGCGCGACCTGCTAAAAAAGCGGCTTTGTAGGGAAGGGGTTCTCGCTTATAAAGGTCAAGAGGCAGGACTTTTTCCAGATCTTCAAGCTTGCGAAACGAAGCGGATAGCTCAGCAAAAATGATCGGATTGACGATCAAGGCCGATTCTTCTGCCACAGATTCCAGAGCAGTTGCCGACTACTCAAACCACACCTTATCTTTCAGCAAGATATCAAATAAAACACTGCTGTCAACTAACGTATCTTTCAATCGTCACCTCGTGTTAAAGAGAGTATTTCATCCGTTGTCATTCCCTTATCAGTTGCCTTGCCCTTAAGAAGTTCAACCATCCGTTTGCCGCGGCTCGGTTTATTTTTTTTTGGCTTTGTCTTGATTATTTCCGCCTTGCCATTGCGGGCCACTATATCGACTTCGGTGCGGGAAATATCCCAAGTTTTTCACGAACATCTATCGGGATCGTGACCTGTCCTTTTGTTGTAACGAGCATAAGTATTACCTCTGTTGGTAATACTACAAAAAGGGGCTTGGGAAAAGCAATATTCGCCGTAAAACGCACGAAGTTCATGATTCCTCAGTAAGAAGCCAGATGTTATTCTTTACTGATGCTTCTCCATGGTTTAGGCTCGATCAAAACTCCATCCTTATTCCTCGACATCGAACGTGTCCGCCGAAATGCCGAGCGGATGAGCGAGGTTGCTCTTCGGAATGAGGTCCGCCTGCGGCCGCACATTAAGACGCACAAATGCATCGAGGTGGCGCGGATACAGACTGCCGGGCATAAGGGTGCGATCACGGTTTCGACGCTCGCTGAGGCTCGAGCATTCTCTAAACATGGTTTCGATGACATCACGTATGCCGTGCCGATCGAGCTGGGAAAATTTGCCGAAGCGATCGAGATTCTGAAAGACGGCGTCAAGTTGAATCTACTGACCGACGATGCGAAAACCGCGAGCGCATTGGATGAAGCCGCCGGAAAAGCCGGTGTGAAGTTCGACGTTTTCGTAAAGATCGACTGCGGCACGCATCGCGTTGGCGTTGAGCCGCACACGGCTGAGGCGGTCGAGATCCCGCAAACTATTTCGGAAGCTAAGAATTTGAATTTTGCGGGCATTCTCACGCATGCCGGGCATTCTTATGACGTAAGAACGCGCGAGGAAATTCTCGAGGTGGCGCGGCATGAGCGGGATGTGATGGTCGAGTTGGCCGAGCGGCTGCGACACCTGAGCATCGAGGTGCCGACGGTCAGCATTGGCTCGACTCCGACGATGTCGTTGATCGATCATCTCGAAGGCATTGACGAGATCCGTCCTGGCAACTATATTTTCTACGACAATTACCAGGCGACCCTGGGCAGCTGTTCGTTCGAAGACACCGCTTTAACGGTGCTTGCGGCCGTCGTTCATCGTGACCTGTTGCGAGACAAGCTCGTCATTGACGCCGGGGGCATCGCGTTGTCGAAAGATCGCGGCCCGGTCGGGCTTGACCCGACGTGCGGGTACGGGCGAGTTCTGGATGTTGACGGCAATGAGACGGGATTGCGGGTCACCGGCCTTTCACAGGAACACGGCGAGATCATTGCGGCGGATGGAGCTACGATCGATCGGTTCTCGGTCGGCCACCGTGTTCGCGTCCTCGCCAATCATTCGTGCATGACCGCGGCCCAGCATTCGCATTACAATGTTATCGAAGACGGTGAGATCGTTGACCGGTGGGAAATTCACCGCGGCTGGTAAGTTTTATGCCAAAGCCCGCACGAAGTAGGGGCGATAAAACCAAGATTATCTACGTCGCCCTTACTTCATGCGGGGCTTATGCATCGGAGATCAGAGAATGGAGATCAAGGAAACACTCCTGCAACAATACGACCGCTGTTATAACGAAAATGGCTGGTTCGTCGCGGTCCGCAATGCGATCGACGGAATTTCGGTCGAACAGGCTGCTTGGAAGCCCGCTGACCCAGTCAATTGTATTTGGGAGACGCTGTCGCATATCACCTACTACAACAATGCCTATTTGCAGCGGTTTAAGGGGATCGACTACCAATATGATGTAGCCGGCAATGACGGGACGTTTAGTACCGGCGAATACACCGACGCCGATTGGCGATCCGACGTGGCAAGATTCGATGCAGTGATGACCGAATGGCGTGAGCTGATCGAAGGTTCCCCTGAAGAGAAGTTCAGCCAACCGGCGGCAAACGATCAGGGAAGCTGGGCCGAACTCATTGCCAACATAAACGCTCACAACGCCCACCACGGCGGCCAGATCGTTCTGTTAAGAAAACTCCAGGGGAGCTGGGATCCAGAAAAAGGCGTGAGCTGACCCGCCGCGACGCAACCTATCTACCCCACTTGAGTTTATTTCGCAGCACGTCGAAATAGTTCCGGTTCGGCGGTTGAACGATATTGAATGTGGTCCGGCTTTTGCGGATGATCACGCGGTCACCGGCCTGCATCGGATACCCGATCTGCCCGTCAAGGGTAAGCACGACGCCCTCGTTCTCGTTGATCAGCTTAAGCTCAATCTCCGCCGAATCCGGGATGACGATCGGGCGATTTGTTAAGGTGAACGGACAGATCGGCGTCACCACGACGGCATTCATCGAAGGGTAGATTATCGGCCCGCCGGCGGAGAGGCTGTATGCTGTCGAGCCGGTCGGGGTGGAAACGATGAGCCCGTCGGCACGGAAAGAGTTGACGAACTGGCCGTCCAAGGCTACTTCGATCTCGATTATGCGTGCGAGAGCGGCCTTGTTGATGACCACATCATTCAAAACACGTCCCGCCGCAAGCAGTTCGTCGTCTCTGAAGTGCCCGGCACGCAGCATTACACGGCTGTCCACCTCGTACTCGCCGCCCAGGATAGCTTCGAGCGCCGGAAACATTTCTTCGATGCGAAACTCGGTCAGATAGCCCAAACTGCCATAGTTTATGCCCAGCACAAGCACCTGTCGGTCGCCGATCAGCCTTGCGGTCGAGATCATCGTTCCGTCACCGCCGAGGACGATGATCAGGTCGGCATCGAACCGGTCGCCCGCAGAGACGGGAAGGTCACACGCGGCGGGATCAGGCTTGCCGCCATCAGCGAACGGGCTGCCGACCAACGCAACACCGCGTTTCTCCAGCCATTCGGAAAGCTCGCAGGCCGTTTGCCACGCTTCAGCATGGTTTGGCTTAACCACGATCGCAACTGATCTTAGAGCAGTGTTTGGCATGTTTTCGATGTAGCTATGATTGAACAATCGTGTCGAAACTGCAAGCTATTCCGCTTCTTAGGGAGCCGTCCGAAGCCCATCGAAAACCCATGAAATCTTTGGGAAACGGATCCTTTTGATACTTTTATGACTCGGCGAACATAAAAAGTTAGGGCCGCGAGCGGGATCTGAAGTCACTTTTAACGAGATGGAAGCATCAGAAGTTAACCGGCCGCAAGATAGTCAAAACGCAGTTAATGATGGATAGGTATTGGTTGTCGGCCGCATTTTTGCTAAAATCGCAGTTTGTCCGTTCTGCTAAGAAATCTAATTAAACCGGGAAGTTATAGATGTTAAAGTTCTTCAATCGTTTAGAAAAGACGCGTAATTTCGTCCTTTTGGCATTTGCCGTGATCATGGTCCTAAGTCTTGTGCTTTTCTACAAGCCCTCTGACCCGACGCTGAGCGCTGGCTTGACCCGCAGCGAGGAAACAGCGGCCAAGGTTGCCGGCGAGTACATAACCGTGGGCGAGCTTGCTCGGCAGAAAGAGTCCTACAGCCGTCAAAGCCGCGGGCCTTCCTTCCCGGCAAAAATGCTTTTGAACTCAATGATCGGCAGTCGAATTGCCCGGGTTGAGGCAGATCGGCTCGGCCTGCGTGCGTCGGACGCCGAGGTTGCGGCCGCGATCAGAAAGCAGTTCAAGCCGACGGACGGCAAGCCCTTCGACCAGGCAGAGTACGAGCTGAACGTGACCGAACAGGAAGGAAGCGTAGCGGCCTTCGAAGAACGCGTCCGTGCCGACCTGAGTGCGATGAAGCTTCGGGCGTTTCTCACGTCGGGCGTGACCGTCTCGGAAGAAGAGGTCCTTGCCGATTTCAAGCGTAAGAACATCAAATTCGATCTGTCCTATGTCTCCGTCAATACGGCCGACCTCGCTCAGTCTATAACACCGAGCGATCAGGAACTTCGCGATTTCTTTGAAAAGAACAAGGCGAGCTATTACATCAACGCTCCGCAGAAGAAGATCCGTTACGTTTTCGTTAACACCGCGAAGATCGGTGAAAAGCTAACCCTTACGGACGAAGAGCTCAAGGCAGAATACGATAAGCTTCCGGCTGACAAGAAGATCGCCGGCGTGCTTGGCCAGGAGATCGTCCTGCGTATTCCGGCTCCCGCACAGGATGCCGATGTTTATGCAAAGGCGACGACCATCCGCGACCGTCTGGTCAAGGAAAGCGAGTTTGTGACCGAGACTGAATTTGCCGACATTGCCAAAGGCTCTTCGGAAAATCCGGCGACGGCTGCCAACGGCGGGCGCCTGAAGGGCCCCGTTCGAGAGAATCCGAATAACCCGACTGATCCTTATCAGCAGCTCATTAAGATGAAACCGAGCTCGGTTTCTGCACCTATCGGCTACGAGGGGCGATACTTCATACTTCGCCGCGGCGAGGAAGTGCCCAAATCGTTCGAGGATGCAAAGAAAGAGCTCGATGTCAGCCTCCGCAACCGCAAGGCTTATACCGTCGCAGCTGAGCTTGCACAAAAGATCTCGGATGCTCTGAAGCAAAGCAAGGACGTTCAGAAAACGGCCGCCGAGTTTGCCGCACAGGCGAATATGACCACGGCCGACATGGTCAAGGAGACGGCCTACGTAAAGCCCGGCGACGATGTGCCCAGCATCGGAACTTCACCCCAGTTTGAAGAAGGAATTGCCATGCTCGTTAACGCGAACGACGTTGGCGACAAGATCCCGGTGCAGAATGGTTTTGCGATCCCGCTGCTGGTCGATAAAAAAGACCCGCGTGACGCTGAGTTCGATGAGGTAAAGGCCCAGGTGACCGAGTCGGTCAAGCTTGAAAAGGCACGGGCTCAGGTTCAGGAGATCGCGAACCAGATCGCTGCCGGTGCCGCTAATGTTGGAGCACTCGGCGGTGCAGCGTCGAGCAAGAGCCTTAAGGGGCTTGAGTCGAAAAGCTACTCGTTAGGTTCGCCGCTTGGAACAGGGCCGTCGGCGTCGAGCAACAAAGAGCTCGAGGACGCGGTCTATGCTCTGAAAGAGGGTGAAGTTACCAAAAAGCCCATCAACATCGGAGACAGCTGGGTCATCGTTGGCGTCAATAAACGCGAAGAGGCCAGCATGGAGCAGTTCGCTAAGGACCGCGATCAGCTTCGTGACGATATGCTCGACCGCAAACGCGGCGAGTTCTTTACCGATTACATGAGCGCAACTCGTATCAGAATGGAGCAGGACGGCAGCATCAAGATCTACGAGGATGCGGTCGCAAAGGTTGACGCTCAGGCTTCGACCGACGATATCCCGATGGATTTTCCGATCGGCCAGTAATCTTGTCGGCTCTATGAAAGGCCGCCCCGAATATTCACTTCGGGGCGGCCTTTTCTCGTTCCTCTTTTCTCCTTCATCTTCTTCTGTGGTTTAACATACGCTGAACCACGGAAAAAGATGAATGGGAGGAATAAGACGAATAAAGATCAAACCCTACGCAGGTCTCTACCACCAGCCCAAAAACTTCCACCAGACCGAACCCACCGTCGCCCAGATCAAAATGTTTAGTACTGAAGCGATCAATCCGATCGTCCACCAGCGTTTCTGCGTTACATAGCCAAGGCCAAAATACACGGGAGCCGGCGTTGTGCCGTAGTGAGTCAGCCCGGCACTTAGATTCGCGAAATAGGTCAGCACCAGAACCGTCAACCCGGCGGGAGCTCCGACCGCCACGGTCACAGCGAGAAAGGGAATGAACATTGCGGTGACGTGTGCCGTGATCGACGCAAACCCGTAGTGGGCATAAAAGAAGACAAGAGCGAGAACCGCAAGCGCGATCGGCCAACTCATTCCACCGGTAAACGACGCGACCCCACTGGCGAATATCTTTGGAATCGATGATCTTCTGGACCTTCCGCATCATGGTGAGCCTCGGCTTTCTCATGCTCGCGCTCGGCCTCTGGGCCGCCTGGGCGCGGTGGAGGGGCCGGCTCTACGACAGCCCGCGCCTGCGCGGCTTCGCGATGGCGATGGGTCCTGCAGGTTTCGTCGCCGTGCTCTGCGGCTGGATCACCACCGAAGTCGGCCGCCAGCCCTTCACCGTGTACGGCCTGTTGACCACGGCCGACAGCGTAGCGCCGATCGAGGTCGCGGCGGTGTCCGCCTCGCTCATCGCCTTCATTGTCGTCTACTTCATCGTGTTCGGCGTCGGCACCTTCTACCTGCTGCGCCTGATGAAGAAGCCGCCCGAGGCAGGCGCGCCCGAAGATGGCCGCCTCGACGGTCCGATCCGCGCCGCCGGCACCACGCCGGCGCCGCAGACCGACCCCAACTTCATTCCGGCCGAGTGAGGACGCGAGCATGCCCTTCGATCTCGCGTTCATCTGGGCCGGGCTGATCGCCTTCGCGATCCTCGCCTACGTCATCCTGGACGGCTTCGATCTCGGGGTGGGCATCCTCTTCCCACTGATCGACGGCGAGGCGCACAAGGATCTCGCGATGAACACCGTCGCCCCGGTCTGGGACGGCAACGAGACCTGGCTCGTGCTGGGCGGCGGCGGCCTCTTCGCGGTCTTCCCCCTCGCCTACGCCGTCGTCATGCCCGCGCTCTACGCCCCGATCATCGCCATGTTGCTCGCGCTGGTGTTCCGCGGCGTCGCCTTCGAGTTTCGCTGGCGCACCAAACGCGGCAAGTTCCTATGGGACATTTCGTTCTTCGGCGGCAGCGTGCTTGCAGCCTTCGCCCAAGGCGTCGCCTTGGGCGCGTTGGTCCAGGGGGTAGCGGTCCAGGGCCGCGCCTATGCAGGGGGGAACTGGGACTGGCTCACCCCATTCTCCATCCTGACCGGGCTGGCGTTGATCGCCGGCTACGGCCTGTTCGGCGCGACCTGGCTCGTGATGAAAACCGACGGCTACGTCCGCGACCGCGCCATGGGCATCGCCCGCGTCCTCGGCCCGGCGACGCTCGGGCTGATTGGCCTCGTCAGCCTGATCACCCCGTTCCTGAACCCGCTCTATCTTGAACGCTGGTTCGGCCTGCCGAACGTGCTCTTCACCATCTGGGTGCCCGCGCTGCTGCTGCTGACCGCGATCCTCTTTCACCGCGGCCTGCAGCGCGAGCGCGACAGCTGGCCGTTCCTCGCAACGCTGGCGGCCTTCGTGCTCAGCTTCATGGGCCTCGGGATCAGCTTCTATCCATACATGGTCCCGCCGAGCCTGACGATCTGGGATGTCGCCGCGCCCGACGAGAGCCTGCGGTTCCTCCTCGTCGGGGCGGTCGTGCTGGTGCCGATGATCCTG
>JANNNS010000128.1:0-5045 GCA_031398645.1 Acidobacteriota bacterium | reverse complement strand
CGCCCCTCGGGCGCCCGCCAGCGCCCGAGCGCCAGGGCCGCGCGCGCGATGTCGGCCCCGAGCGCCTCCACCGCCGCGACTGCCTTGTTTTAGATCAATTGACGCTAAGAAACCTTGAGATAGTCCAGCCACGCAGCGATGCCGGTAAGCGGACGCTGTTCGATGTTATCGACGAAACAGTGACCGGAATGGGTGGCCGGCTACTACGCTCCTGGCTGCTGCGGCCATCGTTGAAACGAAGTGAGATCGAAACACGCCTATCAGCTGTTGAGGAGCTTGTCGATCCGATCTTACGGGACAAACTTCGCTTTTTGATGAAGCAGGTCGCGGACCTCGAGAGGCTTGTTGGACGGCTCAACCTTGGTAATGTGACCGCCCGCGATCTCTTGTCGCTTGCTTCTACGCTCGATCAGACGCCAAAGGTCATTGGCTCGATCGCTGACGCCAGATCACTGCTGATCCAGGTTTTGGCTGAGAACATCTTCGAGCTTCCCGAGATCAGATCGCTGATCGCGGCGGGCATCGTCGACGACCCACCGGGAAACATAGGCGATGGAGGAACGATCAGGATCGGTTTCAACGCTGAACTGGACGATCTCCGTTCTTTGTCGTCGGATGCAAAGAAATTGATCGCGGAATTCGAGGAGCGAGAGCGGGCGCGAACCGGCATCGCGAATTTGAAGATACGGTTCAATAACGTCTTTGGGTATTTTATCGAGGTATCGAAGCTGAATGCAGCCCGCGTTCCCGACGATTACCAGCGGCGTCAGACCTTGGCCAATGCTGAGCGATTTACCACCCCTCAATTGAAGGAGTGGGAAACCAAAGTACTGGGTGCGGAAGAACGGATCCGTGAACTGGAAGTCGAGCTATTCCACAATATACGGGAGAAAGTTAAAAAAGAAACTCATAAGTTGCAAACCACCGCTCGAGCTCTTGCAACCCTTGACGCTCTTGCTGGGTTGGCGGAAACTGCGTCCCGCCGACATTACGTCAGGCCCAGTTTGCATGAGGGTGATGAGATCGAGATAAAGAATGGTCGTCATCCGATCGTGGAAGCCACCTCGAACAACTCCTTCATTCCAAACGATCTGTATCTGAATAATTCGACCGACCGACTGCTTGTTGTGACGGGGGCGAACATGGGCGGGAAATCGACGGTTCTGCGTCAAGCGGCATTGATCCAGGTCCTAGCCCAGATGGGGTCGTTTGTACCCGCTAGCAGTGCAAGACTTCCGATCGTCGACCGTATTTGGACGCGTGTAGGCGCCTCGGACGACCTTGCTTCCGGCCGTTCGACATTTATGGTCGAGATGACGGAAACGGCCGAGATCCTGCATAATGCGACCCCTCGGAGTTTGATCCTGCTGGACGAGATAGGTCGTGGAACATCAACGTTTGACGGCCTTTCAATAGCGTGGGCCGTGGCCGAATACCTGCACAATTCACCGGATCATTCAGCAAAAACCATCTTTGCAACCCATTATCATGAACTTACCGAATTGGCCGAGAACCTGCCGGGAGCAAAGAACTATCAGATGACGGCGACCGAACGCGAAAGCGAGGTGGTTTTTCTTCACAAATTGAAGAAAGGTACGGCAACCAAGTCTTATGGTATTGCCGTAGCCCGTCTGGCAGGATTGCCGGTCTCGGTACTTGAACGGGCAAATGCAGTGTTGGCCAAGCTTGAGAAATACGAGTTGGCAGTCTTTTCGGACGAGGGCCAAAACGGACTGAAGGCGGCGGCCGCACGGGGCCAAATCGCTCAGGTCTCTCTCTTTGCCGTAAGTAACGAGAGCGCTGTCAACGAATTGAGGAACGTTGACGTCGATCAAATGTCCGCCGAGGAGTCGAAGGTAATGCTCGCCGATCTCAAGCGCCGGATAGTATGAACTTAGGCTCAAGTAACGCCTTAACAGTCGAAGCGATGACATCTAATTCAGCACTTTAAGTTACGTCGCAACAATCATTATAAAATGGACCTAGCTAAACTATCGATCCAGGAAAAGGTCGGGCAACTATTATTTATTGGCTTGCCGGGAGATTCGATCGATGCTTCGACGCGATCGCTGCTGGAAGATGTAAAGCCAGGCGGAATCTGTCTGTTCGCTCGGAATATTAAGAGCCCTGCCCAGGTCCGCGGCCTGAATGATGAGGTCAGAGAATTACTCTCTATCGAACCGTTTCTGAGTATCGATCAGGAAGGCGGATTGGTTGACCGCTTGCGCCGCATCCTTGCGCCGATGCCCGCGGCTTCGCAAATAGCGACCGTAGCGGACGCCGCGGCTGAGGCGTCGGTAATCGCTCAAGCATTGAGAATTCTTGGGTTCAACATGGATTTTGCTCCGGTAGTTGATGTAATTGACGCGGACCGTGAACGATTCCAGAATGGCCTACATTCGAGGTCGTATGGAAAAAACGCCGATGATGTGATCGCTTTGGCTGGTGAATTCCTGAGAGTTCTAGAGGCGGGCGGGATCGTTGGATGTATCAAACATTTCCCGGGCCTCGGAGCGTCCGAGGTTGATTCACACGAAGAACTGCCGATAGTTCCCGTTCATCAGAATGAATTCGAAGAGGTGGATCTCAAGCCTTACCGAAGCTTGATCAGCGAGCGTGGGGTGAAGGCAGTAATGGTCGCACACGCGGTATATCCGAACCTCACCTTGCAGGAAAAAGGCCAAGATGGCAAACTTTTACCTTCTTCGCTTAGTTCCAGCATCGTTACCAGATTACTTAGACAAGAGATTGGGTTCGACGGGTTGGTCCTGACCGACGATCTTGAAATGGGAGCGATCGTTAAGAATTACGGTATAGGCGAAGCTTCGACGATGGCGGTTCTTGCAGGGCACGATATGGTTTGCATCTGTGCCGGTATCGACTCGATACATGAGGCACATTCGGCGATCTCAGCCGCTCTTGCCAGCGGAAAGATCTCGATCGAGCGGGTAAATGCTTCAGTCAAACGGATATTGAGACTCAAATCCGAGCTCCAGATCCATATCGAATTCGATCCCGACCGGTTGGCCTCTCTCTCCGACGACGTCGCACAATTGACCCAAAGATCAGCTTAAATCCCTTGGAGGTCTATTAAATTTGAGACATTTCATATCGCTATTATTGTTATTGATACTCCTCTCTTCCCTCTCTTGCAGGCGGAATCAGTCCGATTATGTGACCGTTGCTCTGTCCGAGTCGTTTACCGGCTTTGACACCCTGACAACGGAAAAATCCGATGCTGCAGCGGAACGTGTCCGTAATCTGATGTTTAATAGTTTGGTACGAAAGAACAGTGCTTTCGACTATGAGGGCGAGTTAGCGAGCGACATCAAAACATCCGAGGACGGCAAGGCGATCACATTCGTCCTCCGGGACAATGTGAAATTTCATGACGGCAAGGACTTCACTTCCGCAGACGTAAAATACACCTTCGACGAACTCTTCAGGACCAAAGGATACAAGTCCTTTGCATTTCTCGAGACGGTCAGCAAAGAACAGACGGTTGCCCATATTGTTTCGATCGAAACCCCTGACCCGAAGACCGTCGTTTTTAACTTGGAGCGGGCTGCACTAAAGAATCAGCTTTTATCGAACCTGGTCGCGATCCCGATCGTCGCTCAAGGCTCTTCGTCCCAGCTTCGCTCAAAGCCAGTCGGGACCGGGCCGTTTAAGTTCATTAGCTTTGACCAGTCTCAAAATACCGTTGACATGGAGGGTTTCTCGGAATATTGGGACGGTGCCCCGAAAATCGCGAAACTTCGTGTTAAGACGGTGACCGACGCGAGTGCGTTGCAGTCGGAACTGCAGAGCGGAGGAGTAGATCTGGCCCCGGTACCGTCTAACTTACCACCGGACAGCCTGAAGCAAATGGGAACCCTCGCAAATCTGAAGATCGAGCAGTTTGACGGCTCAAATATTCAATACGTGGGCATTAACACAACTTCCCCGCCGCTCGACAATGTGAAAATACGGCAGGCGATCGGATACGCTATCGACCGCGAGAAGATCATCAAGGAACTATTGTCGGGACAGGCGAAGATCGCATACTCGGTGCTTCCTGAAGCTTCGTGGGCATATACGCCCGGCACTTCCTATGTGTACGATCCCGCAAAGACGAAGCAGTTGTTGAAAGAGGCCGGGTACAAGAACGAACCTATTTCATTCAAGTTCTCGTCGGGTAACGCAGCATACAGCAGTTATGCTCAGGCCATCCAGAATATGCTGGTCGAGGTTGGCTTGAATGTTCAGATCGAAACTCTTGACCCAAATACGATCAGAGAGAACCTAT
Organism: Acidobacteriota bacterium; assembly: GCA_031398645.1. Lineage (GTDB taxonomy): Bacteria > Acidobacteriota > Blastocatellia > Pyrinomonadales > Pyrinomonadaceae > OLB17. The sequence continues at coordinate 757 of JANNNS010000128.1, read as the reverse complement.
CTAAAGGGCAATTCCAGATGAATACGGGCCAATGGGTAGGCGGGAATCAGGATCCCCTGTTTCTGAAGGACCTTTTTACCACCGGAAAGATTCCCGGTGAAGGGGTAAGTTGTTGCAATCGGAGCCGATATTCAAGAGCTGAGGTTGACTCGCTGCTAAACGAGGCGATAAACGAAACTGACCGTGCGAAGGCAAAGGATCTTTACACGAAGGCATGGACGTTGATCAGCACCGATCTTCCGCTCGTTCCCCTCTGGTATCCCGCAAATATGGTCGTCGCAAACAAGAGGATCGGGAACATAAAGATCAATCCAAGCGGGGATTGGGGATTCATTAAAGATATTACTGTTAGCAATTAAACGACGGCGGATAAGGTCTCACCTTAAGAGACGAGAGTCGTTTTCGCCGGCAATTCTGTGAGCTGAGTGGGTTCGACTCCTACCTAACTTGACAAATTAAGAGCAACCGGTAAAATCATAGTTTGCGTGCGGGAGTAGCTCAGTGGTAGAGCGCGACCTTGCCAAGGTCGAAGTCGCGAGTTCGACCCTCGTCTCCCGCTCCAATTTGACTAACGGATTAAGGCTGAAGGATAAAGGATAAAAATTTGCCTTTCTCCTTCAGCCTTTATCCTTTCTCCTTTAGTTCCGGCGGCGTAGCCAAGTGGTAAGGCAGAGGTCTGCAAAACCTTTATTCATCGGTTCAATTCCGATCGCCGCCTCCAATTTAACTTCAATAGAAACAACTGTTTAGAAGGATT
>JANNNS010000100.1:0-6825 GCA_031398645.1 Acidobacteriota bacterium | reverse complement strand
GTCGGCCGCTACACCGTGACGTCGAAATGAATACGGCCCCGGCTTCTCGCCGGGTCGCGACCGTGGCGGTCGTCGTCGCCGACTACGACGAGGCGATCGCCTGGTACACCGGGTGCCTCGGCTTCGCCGTTGCCCGCACGTGGTCTGTAGCCCGCACGTGAGTAAGGGCTCAATGCCGCCAACTCGATACCCGACCCGCATCAATAGCTCGTCGCGTTCTCGCGCACATGCCGGCTCGCCAGCAATCCCCTGAACAGGAAGAAAAATCCGACCAGGTGAAAGCTAAATCCAAAGAAATCCCTCAGCCCGATGCTCAGTATCGCGTCAACGACATACAGGAATATTCCCAGCAAAAATGCGAGATCACTTCCCCGTCGGGCAAGATAACCAAAGCCCGCAAACGCCCCGGCGATCAGAATGTTTACTATCAGCCAGCTCAAATGCAGCGGCGGAGCCCAACCCTCGGCCGTCATCGGCCCGGTCGTCCCATCCACCCACTGCGTCACCCCAAAGGCGAAGGGCGTGTTCCTAATTCCTATAAAATAAACTGTCAGCGAATTCACCACCGACAGCGCGGCAAGCCAGAAAAACCAGTTCGCACCAGCGTACGCGGTTTTCCGGTCAAGAATTCGAGGTTGAACGGCTTCAATGTCCATCACCTTCCTCCTTTTCGATTGGATTTTTAGGATCAGTTCGATTCTAGCACAATTCAACTAAACCAGATGAAGATCAGCGTCTAAGGCCGATCCGCCCAAAACAGGGCTGTCTGGAAAGTCCATCCGATGGATTTTCACATTCTCTTTCAATTTTCTTATTTCGTGTGTTTCGTGGACAGATCTTAGGAATATTTCCACGAAAGGCACGAAACAAATCAAGGAGAGTTTCAGACAGCCTCGTTCTTACCTTCCTTCTATATCATTCCTATCGTTCGTATCGTTCCTATCTTCCATATCATTCCTATCATTCCTATCGTTCGTATCGTTCCTAGCTTCCAAACCACCGTTTGGATCAAGCCCGCCTTTCTGTAGTCTCGGCGGTATGAATGAGACGACACAAACTGAACGCTACAAGATCTGTCTGGAACTTTACCTTCAACACGCCGGCCGCAACCTGCTTGGGATCGAGCGGGAAATGCGTGATCTTGGCTTCTCCGACTTCAACCGCCGCATCCTCTACAGTCGCACAAAAGGCGATCGCTACTTCCCCGGCTGGATCGAACGCTATGGATGGCGGAATCAACTGCGGAATGCGGAGTGCGGACTGCGGAATGAAGAAGGTCCTGACCAACCCTATAAGGATACGTCTATCGCGTTCAACACCACCGAACGAAATCCGCATTACGCGATCCGCACTCCGCATTCTCAAGATCCCGACTTCCAAGCCTGGCTCAAGCGCGTCTCACCCGGGATGATCTGGGACGCTAAGCACCAGAAGCTGATCTATCAGCACCTACAGCGCATCACCGACGGCGACAACAAACGGCTGATGATCTTCATGCCGCCGCGTCACGGCAAATCCGAACTCGTCACCGTCCGCTACGCCGCATGGCGGCTCTGGCAAGATCCAAAGATGCGGGTCATCCTCGGCAGCTACAACCAAAACCTCGCCAACAATTTCTCCCGTTCCATCCGCCGTGTCCTTAGCGAAGAAGAGAACCGGATGAATGCTGAGTCGGGCGATCTTCCGTCCCTGAAAGGGACAAACAATATAGCCCAGGGTAAGGCCGAAGGCCGCCACCCTGGGTGCGGTTGCGGCAATAGCGGTCCGCTCCCTGAAGGGGAGCCACATCGATGCGGCAATGCCGACGAGCTTTATCCAGGCCGCATGTTTCCACCTTCGAGGACCATCAACACCGCCGCCCAATGGGAGACTGCTCTCGGCGGCGGCGTTAAGGCGGTCGGGGTCGGGGCCGGCGTCACAGGTTTCGGGGCACAGCTCATCGTCATCGACGACCCCGTCAAGAGCCGTGCCCAGGCCGAAAGTGAGACGTTCCGCAACAATCTCTGGAACTGGTACAACAACGACCTCTACACCCGCCTCGAACCCGACGGAGCGATCATCCTCATCCAAACCCGCTGGCACGAAGACGATCTCGCCGGCAGATTATTGCGTGAAATGGAAAACGGCGGCCAGCAATGGGAAGTCATCAACCTTCCCGCGTTCGCGGAAGCGATCAACACTTCTTCGTCCCTGAAAGGGACAGATTTAATAGCCCAGGGTCAGGCCGAAGGCTGCAACCCTGGGTACGAGCACAACACGGATCCGCTCCCTGAAGGGGAGCCACTTGCCGGGGACGACCATCACTCCTCCACTCCTCACCTTCTCCCCGACCCTCTCGACCGCAATTTCGGCGACGCTCTCTGGCCTGAACGCTATCCCGTGACCGAACTTGCCGACATCCAGCGTCAGCTTGGCAGCTATGCATTCTCGGCACTTTATCAACAGCGTCCCACTCCGGCCGAGGGCGGCATATTCAAACGTGAGTGGTTCAAAAGGTTCGTCGACAAGGCTCCCGAGGGTCTCACCTGGAAACGCGGTTACGACCTCGCAGTCTCGACCAGGACGGCGGCTTGCTATACCGCCAGCTTTCGGGTCGCATTCGACGACGACGGAAACCTTTACATCGCTGACGGCTTTCGCAGGCGGATCGAGTTCCCCGAGCAGAAACGCTACATCTATTCCCGCATCAGGCTTGAATCAACCACCGAACACGGCATCGAACAAGCGCTCCACGGCCAGGCACTAATGCAGGAACTGAGACGCGAGGCACGCCTCCGCGGCGTCGCCTTCAAAGGCGTCACAGTCTCGACCGATAAACTCACCCGTGCCCTAAAATGGTCACCGCGGGCAGAAGAAGGCAAGGTCATCCTTGTCCGCGGCCACTGGAACACCGAGTTCATCGAAGAAGCCGCCCAGTTTCCTTCCGCCCACTTCGACGACCAGATCGACGCCATCTCCCTCGCCGTCTCAATGTTCGAAAAGAAAGGAGGAAAACTCTCCTCTTTCTGACCTGATCTCTGAAGGGAACACGTTCAATAGCGCCGGGTTCTGATCCGTCGTCCCTGAAAGGGACACATTCAATAGCGTCGGGTAGCACCCGACGATGACGATCACCAACTCTGCTCCGTCCCTGAAAGGGACGAACCCGACAGCAGTGGCTCCCCTTCAGGGAGCGTCCTGATCTTTGACATACCATTTCGTAGGATTTCGCTCGTTCCTCGCTCACCCCACGCTATTAACTTTGTCCCCTTCAGGGTCACAAAAGCCATCATTCTCCCATGTCCACGCACGGGCTTCTGCAACTGAAACAACGGCCGAATCAAAATTCTTTTATTTCACTTTTGACTTAATTAAGTGTTAGCTTTATTATAAAACGCATGGACACATTCACCGCACTTGCGGAACCAACACGGCGGAACATCATGGAAATGCTTGCGGTGAGCGGAAACCTGTCTGCCACAGACATTTACAAGAAATTTAAATCCACGCCGCCGGCCATCTCACAGCACCTCAAGGTGCTCCGCGAGGCAAATCTCGTCCGAGTCGAAAAACGAGCCCAACAGCGTATCTATTACGTAAACCCCGAACCCATGAGAGAACTGGAAAAATGGATCAAGCTCTTTACCGAGCGGATGGAAGAGCAGTATTCGGCACTGGACAAAGTGCTTGAAAAACTTAGATCAGAACCGCCCGTGTAAAGGACGGACGATCATCGCAATAAATAAAAAGGAGAAGATAATATGGCAAACAAAACAGTAGTCACAGTAGAACCCGGCAAACAGGAGCTTTTCATCACCCGAGAATTCGACGCACCGCGTGAGCTTGTCTTCAAGGCACACGTCGATCCTGACATCTATGTTCAATGGGTCGGCCCGAAGGACCTTGAGATGTCGATCCAGAAGCTCGACGCGTTTGACGGCGGGACGTTTGAGTTCACGCACAAACGCGACGGCCACAGCTATCGCTTCTTCGGCTCGTATCACGAAGTCCTCGCTCCGGAACGCATTATCGGCACATTCGAGTTCGACGGCCTGCCCGAACGCGGCCACGTGATAATGGGCAAAACCTCGTTCGAAGAGCTTCCCGGCGGCCGCACGAGGTTGGTTCATCACTCCGTCTTCTTCTCGGTCGCCGACCGCGACGGAATGGTCCAATCCGGCATGGAACGCGGCGTCGATGATGGCTACGTAAAGCTAGACGAAGTGCTCGAAAGCTTGAACAGCAAGGCCCAAGCTGGCTGATCTAGGCGTGCGGAGATTTAGGTTGAAAAAACAACAAGTTTTAACTTATACTGTTTTCAGCGTACTAAACGCCCTACAGTTTTCCGCATCGCGTTCACCCGCTGGCAGCAGCAACGGCATACCTCACCAACCCGCCATGACGCCGAAAGAAAGGATAATGAACACAAGCCTTCTGCTACTGGTGCCTCCGGGCATCGTAGCGCTTGGCTGGGCCATCTACCACTTCCCCATCAGCAAGGTCGGCGGCGGCATGATCACGCTTGCGATCGTCACCGTATTCTTCAGCGCCTTTCTGCGGATCGAGATTCCGAGGACCAAGCTTCATTTAACCATCTCGGACGCTCTCGTTTTCCTGTCGATGCTCTTTTACGGCGGCGGCGTAGCGATCATCCTGGCAATGCTTGAGGCCGGCGTCTCCTCGATGCGATTGTCGGCAGGTGGTGCAAAGGCAAGGTCCGTGACAAAGCGCACGATACTCGCCAATGTTCTGATCGCCGGATTCTCGACCTTTTCGACCGCATTTGTCGTAGAGACCTTGTTCGGACAAGAGGAAGCCATACTGCTCGGCGGCAATAACACCATGCTCGCCTACCTGCTGGCGGTGATGGCGCTCGCCCAGTTCTCGACCAACACCTTCCTCGCCTCAGCCTATGTAGCGATGAGGAACGATCGCAAGCTGTTGGACGTCTGGAACGAACAATGCTTTAACTCACTGACGCTATTCAGCACTGGTGCCCTGATGGCAGGGCTCGGAGCTAAGGCGGTGATGCAGACGGACATGGTCCAGTTCGCACTCGTCGCCGGATTCTTCGGTCTGGTCTATATGACCTTTAAGCGATACTCCGATGACGTCCGCACGGTCTCGTCCGAAGTCGAACGCTCAGAAGTCGCCCGAGCTGCCGAAGCCGATGCTCACATCGCCGAGCTCAACCATTTCGTCGAGGAATTAAAGAAAACCGCAGACGAACTCACCGAAAGCCGCGAAAGCTTTCGCCACGCCGCGTATCACCAACTGCTGACCGGTTTGCCGAACCGAAGCTATGTTATCGAACTGATCGACCAGCTTCTCTCAAACGGCGGCGGACAGACTTCGCCCAGGTTTGCGGTACTTCTGCTAAATCTCGACCGCTTTCGAACCATCAACGAAAGTCTCGGCTACCAGACCGGCGATCGAGTGATCAGATATGTTGCTTCCAAATTGAGCGAGATGGCTCGGGCAGGCGAGATCGTCGGCCATTTCGGCGGCGATCAGTTTACCGTTATCCTTCCCGGCATTGCGGACGAGGCGGCCGCGACGGCGTTTGCCGACAAGATCGGGACGACACTCGGTGAGGCGATCCGGTTCAAAGGCCGTCAGGTCTACACCAGCGCCAGCATCGGCGTTGTGTTCAACGGCCCTGCACACAAGAAAGCGGAAGACATACTTCGCGACGCCGACATCGCGATGTATAACGCCAAGGACAACAACAAGGGTTGGCTCGTGTTCGATAAGACGATGCACTCGCGGGCAGTATCGCGGCAAAAGATCGAGTCAGACCTGAGATACGCCATCGTCTGCAATGAGCTCGAAATGTACTATCAGCCGATAGTTGATCTCGAAACCATGGACCTGGCAGGATTCGAAGCCCTTGTCCGATGGAATCATCCGCAAAAAGGAATGGTCTTTCCCACCGAGTTCATTCCCGTCAGCGAGGACACCGGCCTGATCATACCGATGACGCTTCAAGCTCTGCGAAGTTCATGCGGCCAGATAGTCGAATGGCAAAATGCCTCGCACCTGAACAAATATATGACCGTCAGCGTGAACCTCTCCGGCAAGCACTTCGCCGATCCGGGATTGGTCGATCAGATAAGAAAGATCGTAAAGGAAACTGGTATCGCGCCCGAGACACTAAAGTTGGAAATTACCGAAAGTGCGGCAATGGAAGACGCCGAAAAGGCGATCGAAAAACTCAATGAGATCAAGAAGCTGGGCGTAAAGCTGAGCATGGACGACTTCGGCACCGGCTATTCCAGCCTTAGCTATCTGCGGCGTTTCCCCGTCGATACGCTCAAGATAGACCGATCGTTCGTCAGCGGCATGGACGAATCGCGTCAGAACGATGAGATCGTCCAGACGATCATGGCTCTCGCGAAAGCTGTGAAGTTGGACGTGGTTGCAGAAGGCATCGAGACCACACAGCAGCTCGGCCATCTTCGCCGGCTCGGGTGCGAATACGGACAAGGCTACCTTTTCTCGCGGCCGGTACCTGCGTTGGATGTCGAGGAAATGCTCGAAGATCGCACCCGCTGGCACAACCTGCTGCTCGAACCCGGCTTTCAGGCAGAAAGGCAGGAAAACGATTATTCGCGATCGGAATTTACCAACTAGGAATCGCTACTTTAGCAGTTCCTTTGACGGAAGATGTTTGAAAAATTGTGCGTAGGCATACGCGATCGGTTCGTTCGGCCTCGTATCCTTATAAGCCCGTTCCTCGTGTGAAAGGTCGCTAATCTCGCGTGCTCCCATTTCACCGTAGGTATCGAGGACCCAGTCAAGCACCTTGACCTCAGCATCGTCCAAACCTTCGGGAACCCCGCCGGC
>JANNNS010000329.1:0-3125 GCA_031398645.1 Acidobacteriota bacterium | reverse complement strand
TGACCTCGCGTTCTTGACCATAATGCTTGCGGATGTAGGTGTGCATCCGGTCGCCCAGTTCACAGGCGGCAAGCAAGCGCCGCTCTTCATCCTCGGTCATAACACGGGTTCGTTCTATCTCTGCCGCGGCCGCTATCATTTTCGAGCCGTGGAATATATCGCGAGTAATCCATCCTTCGGCCAAATCCCGAAAGGTGAATATCCTGTTCAAGCTCCTCATTCTCGACCGCCACATAATCAGCCGGACCTTGATACTTCCTGAAGACATTCGGAGTGATCTTGTTGATGGTCGTGTCGCGGTTCTGGGCTGCCAATAAAGACGCCACCAGAAGCTCGAACGGCGTTGTGTAGTCAAGTTCAAAAACCGGCACCGGATAGAGCTTCTTGAGACGATTATTGATCCCCTTTGCTCGTTCTGTTTTGTCCTCGATCATCGAACGGAATTATAGCGCGGCATGAGTCCGTACTTAGCGAGCCTTTAGCCAGGCCGCTCTAAGCAGAAAGCTCCCGTTCGTCACAACTCGGTCGCCGACCTGGAGGCCCTCTTGAACGACCCGGCGATCGTCCACTTCGGGACCGAGGCGAACAGACCGAAGCGCGAAAACAAGCGGGTCTTCGGTGGGAACGAAGACGACGTCCTGATCGTTGATCCTTTGCACGGCGGACGCGGGAATTACCGGGGTCGTTCGTTCCGCATCGCCGAGTGCTCCGAAGGCCGCCTTAACATACATTCCGATTTTCAGTGCTTGCCCGGGGTTTGCTAACTCGATGCGAACCTTTCCGGTCCTAGTGGCATTGTCGAACTGAGGATCAATGTAGGTTATCTGCCCCCGGAAGATGTTCTCAGGAAACGCGTCGGAGGTGACGCTTGCGCCGCTGCCGACGCGAAGCCGGGTAACGTCACGCTCAAAGACCTGGGCGATGACCCAAACGCTCGATAGGTCGGTGATCCGCATGAGTTCCTTGCTGGCGTCAACGACCTCACCCGCATTCACCGCCCGGCTCGTGACTGTCCCTGCGATAGGCGCGGGAACGGGAAGTTCCGAACTGATCTGCGAGGCCGAGCGAAGCGAATCAACTCTGGCGGACGGCATTCCGTAAAGGATCAATCTCTGTCGGGTCGAGGCTTGTTCTGTCTCGGCCGTGCGAAGTTTGTTGAGCGACTCCTCGCTCGCCGCCCGAACTTCGGGGCTGATAGGCAGCAGCCGTTGCGCACGTGCTTCACGCTGCCGAGCCTCTTCCAGTTCGGCGTCCGCCGTTCGAAGTTTGGTGCTGTCCTGTTCTAGTTCCTCACGGCTGGCCGCGCCGATTCGGATCAGCCGGGTCGTTCTTTCATATCGATTTCGGAATTCCGCAAGGGCCGCCTCCGCTGCCTTTCGTTGCCGGGCCGCTTGTTCTACCTCGCCGCGGCCGGGTTGATTGATCTCGACAAGACGCAGCGAACGCTCGTAGTTACGGCGTGCGTTCTCGACCTCCGTTCTCAAAGCAACGTATCGGGACTGCGTCTGGGCGAAGTCATCGCTGAATATGACCGCGATCGTCTGCCCGGCTCGAACGCTCTCGCCGAGTTCCGGCAACCCGCGGCGCACGATGCCGCCAACGAGTGACACGGCCGGAGTTTGTTTGTATGCGTTAGCCTCGACGACTCCGGTCGCCGCGACGGTTTCGGTTTCGGTCGAGAGCTGCTCACCGACGGTTTCGATGGTCAGTCCGGCGTTCTCGACCTCGGTAGCTGAGAGCGTTATCGTTTGGTCGACGAACTTTTCGCCACTCGAGTCGGGCGTATCGGACATCGACGTCGTAGGTGCGGGCACCGGTCGGCCCGCGTCGCCGGATCGTGTGAAATACCAGACGAGCAATGCGATCACGGCGACTGACGCCACGCCCGCACCGATCGCGGCGATCATCATCTTTTGCTTTCGCGCCGGTATTGAGGGCTCGGCGTCGATCTTCGCAATCTCTCCATTCGGTGATGTGTTCTCTTCCATTCTTATCTGGCCTCCTGAACGGCCGGCGCTTTGGCGGAGATCGGCTTGTGCTCGCGGGCCGGTGTTAGAAAGGCGAGTATCGCTGCGAGAAAAAGTACAATCATTGCGAGCAGCACCTCAAACCTCACACTGTTGACCAGGCGCCTCTCGCCTGCGTCGGCTCCAGCTTCGGATTCAGCGACGATCCTAGGCCGAAGTACGAAGGCGTTGATGCCGCCAAGGACGATCATCACACCTGATATTGCGACTTTGACCAACAGCACCAAACCGTACGTAGTTCCCACGAGGGCAGAAGGACTGTCGACGTGGATCCAAGTGTTGTATAAACCGGTGATAGCGAGCAGGACGGTGGCAGGGATCGCGATACTCGTGAATCGTTTTATGATCACGGACATCGACGCTTGAGCAGCCTGGCGATCAGCTTCTCCGAAGGCTATCACGGTCGCAAAGGCGAGGACGCCGAGCCCGCCGACCCATATTGAGCCGGCGGCAAGGTGCAGCCAGTCTGAAATAATTGCAAGACTGTATTCGTCCCACGCGGCGCGTGCGTGACCGGAAAGGCTTGGGCCGAATAGTGCCGCGAGCGATAGCCCAAATGCGATCCAAACCGCAAATTTACTCGGAATTGCCTTCCGTATGCTTACGAGAATCATCAATATGAACGCGACAGTCGCAACGAATATCTGCAGCACCCACGGTGGGCCGAAACTCGTTTCCCGCAGGACTGACATCGCCTGCGATACTCCGAACGAGCCGGTCACCATCTGCGTTTGCAGTAGCAGCGCCGCGAAAAGTCCCGAGATCGTCAAAAGCGCCGACCCAGCGAAGATCCATACGAGCTGGGAGTCGAGCGTTTCAGATCGCTCGTTTAAGCTGCCAAGTACAAATAGTCGAAAGCCGAGTCCACCGGTCAGCAGCATCATACCGATGTAGATCAGCCATCGGATGAGGCTTTGGGGCCAGTTGATCGAAAGAGCCGGCTCATGGGCCGAGTGGTCCATACCGCTATGATCGACGTCGGCTAAACCGTTCGGGAACGTCTGCGACGCATCCCCGACCTGGAAATCGAAGTTGCCCTCGATCATGTGATCGTCGGCTGAAAGAGCCCGCCACTCTACCCGATATGATCCGGCCAGG
>JANNNS010000328.1:0-13778 GCA_031398645.1 Acidobacteriota bacterium | reverse complement strand
TATTTCAGTGAGGCCGAGAACAACAATTCTATGCGTGTCGCCTTCGTAGGAATGGACATCGCAACGAAGCTCTTCCCGCAAGGCGACGCCATTGGAAACGAAATAACGATCTCCGGTATACCGTATCGGATCATCGGTATTCGGGTTGCCAAGGGCACGGTCTTTGGACAACCGCAGGACAATTTTGTGCAGCTCCCGATCAAGACCTTCGGGGCAAATTTCGGCGGCCTTCGCTTCCAGCGTGCTCCTTTTTTTGTGGTCATGGCACGCGACGGCGTCAAAATGGCTGACGCGGTCGATGAGGTCCGTACGTTGATGCGGATCAAGCGAAAGCTGCCTGCCGAGGAGAAAGACAACTTTGGGATCGTTACACCAGATGCGATCAGTGGCCTGATCAGCAGTTTCACTGGTGCATTCTCGATAGTGATCTTGTTTGTCCCGGGTATCGCTCTAATGGTCGGTGCGATCGTCATTATGAACATAATGCTGGTTGCCGTAACGGAGCGCACAAAAGAGATCGGGATCAGAAAATCCTTAGGTGCAAAGCAAGCGGACATTCTTCGGCAATTTCTCTTTGAATCTGGCCTTCTTTCGGCTATCGGAGGGATCATTGGCCTTCTTCTCGCTTACGTACTTGGCATCATAATCACCCAGTTTGTTTTTCCGACGCGAATACCCTGGTGGGCGGCACTGATCGCTATTAGCGTGTCGGCCGCGGTCGGTATCCTGGCAGGACTCTTTCCTGCATGGAAGGCCGCTCGGTTAGATCCCATCGAGGCTCTCAGGGCTGACTAAGTATGATGACCGTTGCCACAAGCAGATTCATAGAAAACCTCAAGATGGCGCTGGACACCATCCGGGGCAATAAGCTGCGTTCGTTCCTCACGATAATCGGCGTGGTTGTCGGCGTGATCACCGTGATGCTGATGTCTTCGCTGATATCGGGTATCGGCCTTGCCTTTGAGGAGCAGATCAAGGCTTTTGGTACGCGCTCGATCTTTGTCTACAAAATGGACATCGGCCTAAGATTCGGGCGTCCGAGCCGTGAGGAGCGCATGCGTCCGGATCTGACTTTGGAAGACGCCCTTGCGTTGCGGGAACTTTCCGAGGTGGATACCGCAGTGCCTTTTCTGAACGTCTCGAGCGGATTCTTCGGTAATCGGACCATCGTTTCCGCGAAGGGAAAGCAGACCCAGAACATCCAGCTTAGCGGAACGCTGCCGGAGATAGAACGATCGGAGACCGAAGTGCTCATCGAGGGCCGATGGTTCACGCAGGCGGAAGTTGACTATAAAAAGGATGTCTGCCTGATCGGAGCGACCGTCAAGGAAACATTTTTCCCGTATGAATCGCCCATAGGACAGACACTTGAAGTTAACGGAAGGGAGTTTCAGATCGTAGGCCATTTGGAAAAGAAGGCCCAACTTCTAGGCGGCGGCGGCGGAAATAATGATGAGAGCAACACGATCTTTATGCCGATCGGGTCGGCCTTGCGCATCAAGCCCAATGCGGACGATATCTTCATTCTCGCGGTCGCCCGCGAAGGACGTATCTTGCAAGCGAAGGATCAGATCGAGGATCTGCTGCGCGTTCGGCGACAAGTTTCGTTTGGAGCAAAGAACAATTTTTCGACTGCGACCGCTGACAGCATCATCGAACAGTTTCAGTCGATCACGGCTGGCGTCGCCCTGGCAATGGTTGCGATCTCGTCTATAGGGCTTCTCATCGGCGGTATCGGCGTGATGAATATCATGCTGGTATCGGTTACCGAACGCACCCGCGAGATCGGCATCCGCAAAGCGATAGGAGCTAAGCAGAGCGACATCCTCCTTCAGTTTTTGATCGAGGCCGGAACCCTCACGGGCTTTGGCGGCCTTGTCGGACTTGCTATCGGCTGGGGACTCACCCTGCTGATCGCAATGGTATTTCCCTCATACGTTCCATGGTGGGCTCCGATCCTTGGCTTCTTTGCCAGCGTCGGTATCGGCGTCGTCTTTGGCCTGTTCCCGGCATGGAAAGCTGCCCGTCTCGACCCTATCGAATCACTTCGATACGAATAAAAACGGGCCGGTGGAAAAGCCGCCGGCTCGTTTCATTCTTCGCGTTTTCAAAACTGGCTAACTTGGATTTCCCGAGAAGATAGCACCGATAATTCTAAACAGCAGTCCGATCACCGCGAGTATTATCACAATACCCCAAGCGGATCCTGACGAGAGCCGGTTCGTTATTCTCAGGCCGATCGCGGCAAGTATCCAACCCCAGATCATAAAGATATCGAAGGTCCCAAGAAGTGTGGCGATGATCGGCTGAGCTTTTCCGTCGATCAGCATGCTCGGATTCGCCTGCACCAGGCCACGTTGGCTGGTGGCGATGTCGATCTCGTCAGCCGATTTTATGGCCATTACGATAAAACTGCCGATCGTGCCAACGACGGCCGGAGGGATCGTAGAATACACCCAGACAGACAGTGAATGGAGAAAACCGCCCGTTCCGCCAAATGCCTTAGTACCAAGAAAATAGAGTAGGCCGCCGAGTAACAGGGAAAGCACCACAAACACAGGGAGCGCATATCGGACGCCGGCCTGGATCTTCATCTGCATATCGACCGCATCCGACTTCTGCTCTTTCGACATGCCTTGGGTCTGCGGGCTCTTATCGATCTGCTCGACAATAAAGCTTCGCATGCCCGCGTCGCCAACCTTGTAGGCGAGGCCGAAACCGTAGGCAGTGACCAGTAATGCGATGATTATCGACCCGATAATGAATCGCGGTTTCCGCCGCAGGTCTTCGAAAGTGCGGCCCGGTTCGAAGAAGACACCCATGATCGTCCCGATCTCAGACATCTGGGCTGGGTCAGACGGCGGCTGTGCATCGGCCGACTTTGGAAATTCTTCTGCTGTCATTTCATTCATAGTTTATTCGCTCCTCCGGTTGATCTCGGCAAATTTAGAAGTGCCGAAACCGCAAAAATAAAACTACTTTCAACTAAAATCTACTCTTTGCCTTTCGTACGAAACTTTGGATGAATTCGTTTCAACCTTTTACTACTCATCGATCCGGATACACGCAGCGAAATGTCCGGGCTTTATTTCCCTAAGCTCAGGTACGACCTGCGAGCATTCTTCGATCGCGATCGGGCACCTCGTCCTGAACCTGCATCCTGACGGAGGATCGATCGGCGTCGGTACGTCACCCTTCAGAATGATCCGCTCGCGTTTCTGCGTCGGATCGGGTACCGGGATGGCGGATAGAAGGGCTTTTGTATAAGGATGCAGCGGCATCTCATAGAGATCCTCGGCTTCAGCGATCTCAACGATCTTGCCCAGATACATTACCGCAACCCGATTTGAAATATGCTCGACGACCGCAAGCCCGTGCGAAATAAAAAGATATGTAAGCCCAAATTCGATCTGGAGGTCCTGCAAGAGATTCACTACCTGAGCCTGAACCGAGACATCGAGGGCAGAGACTGGCTCGTCACAGATGATAAGTTTTGGGTTTAACGCCAACGCCCGCGCAATACCGATCCGCTGTCGCTGCCCGCCGGAGAATTCGTGCGGATAGCGGTTCATGTATTTCGGGTCCAGGCCGACTTTGGCCAGAAGGTCCGCTACTCTGTCTTTCTGTTCGGATCTGGAAGAAATGCGATGGATCTTGAGAGGTTCAGAGACGATCGATAATATGCTGTGTCTCGGATTCAGGCTCGCATATGGATCCTGAAAGATTATCTGCATTTCCCGCCTCAACGCCTGCATCTCAGATCCGGGAAGGTGGGTTATCTCCTTTCCTTCAAAGAATATCTCTCCGGTCGTCGGCTCGTGCAGGCGGATCATACACCGGCCAACAGTCGATTTTCCACAACCCGATTCACCGACCAGCCCCAAAGTTTCTCCCTTATGGATAGTGAAGGAGATATCGTCGACAGCCGTGACCACATCGTCGCTGTCTTCGATCGGAAAATACTTTACGAGATCCCGTACCTCGACGATCTCTTCTGTTGATCTCTGGGTTATTGCGGCAGCCATAATTTACCGAATATCTTCAAGAGGGCGATTGCGCGAGTGCGGTCTTATACAACAGACACCGCACCTCGGTGTCGTTTGCGAGGTCGAAAAGCGGGATCTCTCGCTCTGAACACTCTTTCATTCGATAGGTACAGCGCGGTTCGAAATGACATCCTGACGGCAGGTTTGTCGGGCTGGGTACCGTACCTTCAATAGTTTGAAGCCTTGTCGCCTTTACGCCGACAGTTGTGAGCTTTGGGACGGAGTTCAGCAGACCGCGCGTATAAGGATGCTTCGGGTCGGCGAAAAGCTCTTCAACGCGAGATTCTTCGACGACCTTTCCCGTGTACATTACGCAAACACGATCAACTGACTCTGCAACCACGCCGAGATCATGTGTGATCAGCAAGACCGCAAGATTACGCGTGCGCCGGAGTTCATCCAAAAGCTCCAGAATTTGCGCCTGGATCGTTACGTCAAGCGCCGTTGTCGGCTCGTCCGCGATCAGCAGTTCGGGATCGCAGGCAAGAGCCATTGCTATCATGACCCGCTGCCGCATTCCGCCCGAAAGCTGGTGTGGGTAATCACTCGCTCTTCTGCTTGCCGCGGGGATCGAGACCTCGTCCATTGCCGCGATTGCGGCCTGCCACGCGGTTTTTTTATCGAGCTTTCTATGTAATCGAAGTGCTTCTGCGATCTGTTCGCCCACCGTATAAACAGGGTTCAGCGACGTCATCGGATCTTGGAAGATCATCGCGATGTCATTGCCCCTGATCTGTCGCATCCGATCCTCGGTCGCGGCTGTTAGCTCTTCGTCCTTGAATTTTATTGAGCCGCCCCTGATCCGCCCCGGCGGGTAGATCAAACGCATTATCGAAAGCGCTGTGATCGACTTTCCACAGCCCGACTCACCCACCAAGCCTACAAACTCGCCCTCGGCGACCGAAAAGCTGACATCATCAACGGCACGAACCAATCCGGCCCGGGTTGGAAATTCTGTCTTCAAGCCCGATATTTCGAGTAAGTGCCTCATTCAGAAAAGGACCCTGATGCAACCTGAGGGCCTGGTTCGCCCATCCTTAGAAACTATGGGCGGCACCTGTGCGTATCACTCAAACAAATGTGCGAGCAACTATTTACGTCGCATTTTCCTCAAATGGATGTTATCATTTTTTGACCGTTTTACCTTGTCCGCAGTTTAATCAGGGAGACATTGCGTAGTGAAAAAAACCTCAGCTTTACTTTCCGTTGTCCTTTCATTATTCATCTCATCATCGTTGTTCGGACAAACCCAGGGAGTTTCAAAAAACCTTCCAAAAGGTACAATTTCGACTCCGAAGACTGGCAAGGTAGTTTCGGTTGAAACCATCGAGCAGGACGTCGCCGAGGCGTTATCTGTAATTGAAGCAAGCCATTTCACCGGCAAAAAGGTCAATTACAATGAGGTTTTCAAGGCATCTATCGATGGCATGCTGCATTCGTTGGATCCGCACTCGAATTATTTCGACGCAAAGGAGTTCGAACAGTTTCGTACCGACCAAAGTTCGAGATATTTCGGGATCGGAGCGACAATTGGCGACCTCAGCGACGCGGATGGAAAGGTTGTTGCGACGTATATCCGAGCGACATTCGATAACGCACCCGCCCACAAGGCCGGTCTTCGATACGGCGACAAGATCGTTGAAGTGAACGGAACTTCGATGCTTGGCAAGCCCTACGCCGACGTAAGGAATTTCCTGCGAGGCCCTCGCGGCACTCCGGCGAAGCTCGTTGTCGAGCGATACGGGACCGGAAAACGTGAGACGGTAGACATCATTCGCGACGCCGTTTCACAGCCTTCGATCTCAGAATATTACATGGTTCGTCCGGACGTGGGCTACATTGCCATGACCGGCGGATTCAATCAGACCACCTACGGCGAGTTTGCCGATGCGATGCGGGCATTAAAGGCAAAAGGCATGAAGCAGCTTGTCCTTGACCTCAAGAACAACGGCGGCGGCCTTGTCGGACAGGCCTTCCGTATCGCCGAAACATTTTTGCCTCAGGGCCAAACGGTCTTTACGCAAAACGGCCGCATTGACGGCGTGACCGTTCCATACAAGTCGGGCAATCCGAATCCTGAGACGATGCCGGTCGTAGTGTTGGTGAATCGAAATTCCGCGTCCGCTTCTGAGATTCTCGCCGGGGCATTGCAGGATCACGACCGTGCCCTGATCGTCGGCGAGACGACCTTCGGAAAGGGTTTGGTGCAAAATCCTTTCCAGCTAGATTACGGTTCGATGCTCCTCCTCACCATCGCAAAGTACGAAACGCCTTCAGGCCGACTCATCCAGCGCGACTATTCGAACGGAAATCTTTACGATTACTACACGAACGGCGGGATCGGAGCGAGTGACGCCGCTGCAGTTGAAGGTACGCCGAAAGGCCCTGAAGCAAAGACGGATGCGGGCCGCCCGGTTTACAGCGGCGGTGGAATTAACCCAGATGTTCCCCTTAAGGCTGATACGATCACGACTGAACGCTTTCGCTACCAGCAGAAGATGAATAACCCGATCTTTGCGTTCGCCATGGACCTTGCCTACGGGCGGGTGAAAGGCTTCGAACAGTACAGGGTCGATAAACCCATCGTATTTGGTTATGACATCACCGCGAAGGATTTCCCAGTGACTGAGCCGCTGTACAATGCTTTCAAGGCATACGCTGTAGAAAAGTATAAGTACACGCCTGCACAGATCGACAAGGAGAAGGAGTTCGTTGAACGCATCCTTCGCTCCGAACTCGTGTCGGCCGCCTATGGCTCGCAAACTTCCCTACAGGTCTCGAACGAATACGATACCCAGTTAAGAAAGGCCATCGAGCTAATGCCTCAGGCACGGCAGCTTGCGATGGAAGGTGCAAAGGCAAAATCGAACGCGACACGCCTCAGGGCAAATCCCGAGAAGTAGGCTTTCCGATAAGTCGACTGATAAAAGAAAAGGCGAAAGGAGGCTAGAACCTCCCTTCGCCTTTTTGCTTGTGGTTGAAATGCTGAGGTATCTGCGCGAACCTAGGCCGGATCGTGATGATCTCGCCCGCCTCTCAAAAAAATTCGTTTACCTCTGTGAAAATTTACATTACCTTTTAACAAGTCTTATCTTAATCGGGATGGTGCAGACGAAAAACATGCGCAGAAAAGCAGGCTTGACACCAAGATTTGTCGAATGAAAACACTAGTCGAAGGCTACTACTATCTTTTTTTTCGTCTTTGGAGGTGGCACCGAAAGCATTTTGGTGAATCTGATCTTCCGCATCTTAACGCTACTTTGAATCTCGGGATGCTGGTTATCGTGAACTGGATAACTTTTCTCTTGATCGTCGAATGGCTTTTCGGAGTAAGAATAACCTCTTGGAGTAAAATGGAAGCAACAATTGCGGTGGTAGTGATCGGGATTGTCCTTTACGCTGTATTTTTCTACAAAGAGCGATACAGGACAATAATCGACAGATTCAATCACAAAGGCGTGGAGGTAAACAAAACCATCCATATCATAAGCAACGCTTATCCTATACTTACTTTTCTTGCGATAATTGGTGTTGGTATTCTAGCTTGGGGAATCAATGATCGTTAGAAGGCGGTCGTCGCAACAGAAAGACTGCATCCGCACAAACTATTCCGACCGCAAACGCTGGACGTGGACATTTAGAAGGGAAGAATAGTGCCTTGCCTGCGAATTTGCGGTGTTATTTTTGGCCTGTCGAAATTGGGTTTAGTTTTGCGCCGCGGAACCGTAGAGGGCCGCTAATTCATCAAGGCTGAGATCAGGTAATATACTCCGTAGCCCGCCGCAACGACGATCAGGACAAGTACAAACAGAATGGCCGCAACCGTTAACTTAAAGTTGCGGTATTTCTTTGTGCTCGGTGGCGAGAGTTGGTTCTGCGGAAAGTATGGCGGTGGACGGTTCATGCTCTTATTCTGCGATTCATTGTTGAACGAGTCAAGAGACCGGAGACAAGAGCGGATGTGTGCGATAATATCTTAAATAGCTCTTCCAATACCAGGTTCAGGAAAAACATATGAAACGCATTTCGATCTTATTGCTCATTTTTGTGTTTGCCGCGGCCGGAGCTTCGGCCCAGTCGGGATACTCGTTCGACGACATGCTGAATTCGCGCCGCGTGGGCGATCCGCAGGTATCGCCCGACGGTAGATGGGTCGCATACACCGTCGGCGTGGTCAACAAGGCGGAGAACCGCACGCTGACGCATATCTTCAAGGTGAAGATCGATGGTTCCGACCAAAAGCAGTTGACCAAGGGCACTTCGTCGCACAGTCAGCCCCGCTGGTCGCCGGACGGAAAGCACATCGCGTACGTCACGGGTGGCCAGGTCTGGGTGATGGAAGAGGACGGCGATGATGCAAAGAAGGTCACGAGCATCTCGACCGGAGCCGGAAACCCCGTCTGGTCGCCTGACGGGAAATGGATCGCGTTTGGTTCGGAAGTTTATCCGGAATGCGACTCCGATGCCTGCAACAAGGCCGAAGATAACAAGGCCGAGAACAACAAGGTGAAAGCGAAGGTTGCCGAGCGGTTGCTTTACAAACACTGGAATGAATGGCGAGACCGGAAACGTTCGCACGTGTTTATTGTTCCGCGTGACGGCGGCATCGCCCGCGACCTGACGCCCGGCGACTTCGATTCGCCGCCTTATGCTGCCTCGACCGGTGTTGATTATTCGTTCTCACCCGACAGCCGCGAGATCGCGTTTTTGAAGAATCTCGACAAGATCGAGGCGATATCGACAAACAGCGATATCTTCGTGATGCCGATCAGCGGCGGCGAGCCAAAGAATATTACCGATGCCAACAGAGGCTATGACGCGTCGCCGAAATATAGCCCGGATGGCAAGTATATCCTCTTCCGCTCGCAGGCGACGCCGACGTTCGAAGCCGACGTTCGAAGCCGACCGATGGCGCATAATGCGCTACGACCGCAGCACCGGTCAGACCGTGGAGTTGACCCGAGGGTTCGATCTGCAGGCCGATGATTTTACGTTTTCGGCAGACGGGAAGAGCCTATTCTTCACGGCCGGAACCCGAGGCCGTTCAAAGGTCTATTCCGTTCCTCTCGAACCCGATCTTCGCCTCAGAATTGCGACTCATGTTCGCTCCGTCGAGGGATCGCTTGCCCAATTCCCTTTCATAACGAACATTGATACGACCCGCGACGGCAAAACGCTTGTCTTTCTCTCAAGCTCAATGTCGGTGCCGGCCGAGGTCTTTTCCGCTTCGCTTGAAGGCAACAACATTAGATCGCTCAGCCGAACGGCGGGCAGTCGCGAACTCCCTCGGCCTGAAGATGTGGATTGGACCGGTGCCATGCAAACGCCTGTTCACGGCTTCTTGCTTAAACCGTTAAATTTCGATCCGTCGAAGAAGTATCCGCTTCTCGTGCTGATCCATGGCGGCCCGCAGGGTTCCTGGAACGACAGTTGGGGCTATCGCTGGAATCCGCAGATCTTTGCCAATGCGGGGTACGTTGTTTTCCTGCCGAATCCACGCGGCTCGACAGGCTATGGGCAGAAATTCGTAAATGAGATCTCCGGCGACTGGGGCGGCAAAGTCTTTGTTGATCTCAAGAATGGGATCAATGAGGTGCTGAAGCGGCCATTTATCGATCGGAACCGGATCGGCGGGGCCGGAGCGAGCTATGGCGGATACATGGTCGATTGGATCCTCGGGCATAACAATGATCCGCGTTTCAAATTCAAAGCACTTGTGTCGCATGCCGGCGTTTACAATCTAGAGAGTATGGCTGGAGCGACCGAAGAGCTCTGGTTTACGAACTGGGAGTTCAAGGGAATGCCATGGGAGAACCCCGTCCAATACAACAGATGGTCACCGCACAAATTTGTGAACAGGTTCAACACGCCTACGCTGGTCACTGCCGGCGAACTTGATTTCCGGGTTCCGGTCGATCAGAGTTTACAGTTGTTTACAGGACTTCAGCTTAAAGGTGTCGATTCAAAGCTGATCATCTTTCCGGACGAGGGCCACTGGATAATGAAGCCGCAAAATTCAGAATTCTGGTATTCCAACGTGATCTCCTGGCTCGACAAGTACCTGAAGTAAACCAGACCAATGAGAATATATCGAGATCTAGCTCGGTTGATCGTCTTGTCATTTGTGATCCTGGCGGGCAGCATTCTTGCTCAGCCTGCCAGGCTTAAATTTGATCGGCCAAGCACGTTCGACGTCCAGCACTACATTCTGCGCGTGAAATTTGATCGCGGGCAGAAGAAAGTTATCGGTGATACCACGGTCAGGCTTAAGCCGCTGCAGGACGGATTCAAACAAGTACCGCTCGATTCGGTCGGCATCCAGTATTCTTCCGTAACCCTTGAACCCACGGGAGTTCCGCTCAAGTATCGGGTTGATGAAGGCCAAATAGTAATCGATCTCGACCGCGGTTATTCGGCTGGCGAAAGCATTGAACTTCGATTCAGATACACGGCGACGCCCAAGAAAGGAGTCTATTTTATCCCTGAGCAGAAGGCGGCCGATGGTTTGCCCAGTCGTGCGCCGCAAATATGGACTCAGGGTGAGCCCGATGAGGCAAGACACTGGTTTCCGTCGTTCGACTTCCCTAGCGATAAGGCCACGACCGAGCAGTTCATAACCGCACCTGCAAACGAGAAAGTTATCGGGAATGGCACTCTCGTAGAGAAGCTTGATAATGCGGATGGCACGGCGACACATCGTTTCAAGATGGACGTGCCGTTTTCAACATACCTGGTCTCGTTCGTGATAGGTGACTATGTGTTGCTCACCGAGACTTATGGAAAGGTTCCGCTCAGCTTTTACGTCTATCCGGGAGCTGAGTACATTGTTCCGAAAGCCTTTGGACGAACACGCGACATGATGCGGATCTTCGAGGACTTGACGAAGATCGAGTATCCGTTCCCGAAGTACGACCAGACCATCGTTGCTTCATTTGCCTTCGGCGGAATGGAAAATATCACCGCAACGACAATGGCCGACCGTGACATTTTTCTGGTAAATACGCCGATCTTTGAGGCCACGGTGGAAGACCTTGTCTCCCACGAACTGGCGCATTCGTGGTTTGGGAACATGGTCACCTGCGATAATTGGGCGGAGCTTTGGCTTAACGAGGGCTTTGCCACATTTATGGAGGCTGCTTATCGTGAGAAGAAGTACGGCCGCCAGAGCTATATTTTCAAGATATTAAGCGATGCGGAGCAATTTTTGGCCGGTGATTCGGTGAGTAACAGGCGACATGGACTGTACAACCAGAGGGCCGGCAATGTTTCAACTCTATTCGATACTCCGACAACCACCTATAACAAGGGCGGTGCCGTGCTGCATACCCTGCGAGAGCAGCTTGGCGACGACGCTTTCTGGCGAGGGGTCAATCTCTATTTGACCCGTCACAAATGGAAGAACGTTAGATCGACCGACCTGCAGAACGCAATGGAGGAGGCGTCCGGTACTAGGCTGGGCTGGTTCTTCGATCAGTGGATCTACGGCCTGGGCAGTCCTAAGCTTGATGTGAAGTCGGTATATTCGCCTCGCACCAAGACGCTTTCGATGACCGTCACGCAGACGCAGAAACGCGACGCGATGACGCCGCCGAGCTTCCGGCTACCGTTAGACGTGGAATTTGCGGGAATATCTGGACCCAAAGCCGAAAAGATCGAGGTCACGAAGCGGATCGAAACCTTTAGGTTCAAACTGAGCGGCAAGCCATCCAAGATAATCCTGGACAAGGGTGAAAAGGTACCTCTCAAGACCCTTAAGATCGCGGCCATTGCGAACGGTAAATAAAAAAAGTTCCGCGTGAGAAAGCGCGGAACCTTTTTCCTTTGAGAAGACCGGATGTCTGCTTGAAATGTTGAGAAAGCAGAGAGCGCGAAGCACACACAAAATCGCGAATTACATCACATTGCAGTAACTTCTTTGCAACACCTACGAGGTTAGCTGACGGGCTAGGAACGAAAGATTATCCCCGCGGCCTCAAACCGCTTCGCCCCCGGGATACGGTTTCCCGCACCCCAATTGGTTCCCCCGCGCCTTCATACGAACTGAAGGCTTCGGTGATCAACTTTTCAACAATTATTAGACTACCACAAGGCCTAAAAGGTTTACAAGAGAAAATAAAATATTTGCTAATACGAGGGGTAAAAGTGATAAAGCATCAAATAAACCACCACACCTGTAAGTGATACATAAACCCAGACTGGGTAAACTAAGCGTGCAAGACGTTTATGGGAATCAAATCTGCCCTTTAATCCACGCCACAGGGTGGCAATTACGAACGGCGCGACTAAAGTCGCCAAAATCGTATGAGAAGTCAATATCGTAAAATAAACAGGCCTTGCGAACCCTTCACCGGTG
Organism: Acidobacteriota bacterium; assembly: GCA_031398645.1. GTDB lineage: Bacteria > Acidobacteriota > Blastocatellia > Pyrinomonadales > Pyrinomonadaceae > OLB17. Next base: position 1,379 of record JANNNS010000328.1, on the reverse strand, counting down.
AATTTCGTTGGCCCAAGGCCATAAATGGAGGTCCGAATAATATGATGCGTGACATAACACGCGAGAAAGATCGCGGAAACTGAGCTTGCTCCCAACATGCAGGCACGATGTAGATGGACACGTTTCTTGAGGATAAACACGAGTCCGAACACGAGGAGCAGGCCGCTCGTAGCGTTCAACGCCGCATTTAGATGGGGGAATATCTTAAGTAATTCCATTAGAACGCAATCACGCGATCATTTCCAAAATCCCAGCATTAGGAACAGGATCACCCACATACCGCCCATGAAATGCCAGTACCAGCCGACCGAACGACCAAGATCCTTTCGCCTCGTACGATCAACTTCATCTATTGAGGGCCGCCACGACTTGAGCAGGATGGCTCCAAGCGCGACGATCCCGCCGGCAACGTGAACAAGATGGGCAGCGGTCAGGATGTAGAAAAACCCTGCATAGGGATTTCCCTGCATATAGAAACCGCGGCTGGTAAGCTCCAGCCAGACAATAAATTGCGAGGATACGAACGTTGCCCCGAGTACTGTGGTCGCAACTAGCCAGTTCCTAGCACCCAAATAGTTATCTTTGTCGATCGAACGCTTTGACCTGGCGTAAGTTACGCTGCTCAGCAAGATAAGCCCGGTGCTGATCCAAACCTGGATAGGCAACGCAAACGGCTTCCATTCGGCGGCACGATTGGTCGCGATCATCAGGTACGCACCCAACAGGCCCGCAAATGTCATACCGACCGCGAGAAGCAGAAACCACGCAATAAACTTGGATTTATCAATAGATGGCGTCTCAGGTTCGTCTGCCGCTGAGAAGCGAGGCAGATCTCCGCCGTCCGGATAACCGCCGTCGCCCTTTCCGCTATCGGACGGAGCACCCGGCATAGAGAGGCGCCGCGGCCCTCGTCTCACGCTGGGATCTAAAGGAACTGTCTCACTTGCTCCGATCTTCATTGGACTAACGATGGTCAACGACCGCGAGGGCAAAGATCAGCGGCAGATATAAAACTGATACCAGCAATAGGCGTCGGGCTTGTTCAACCGTCCTGATGCGTGCTGTTCGAATGCTTTCAAAGAGAAACCAAAGGCCGAGCAGTGAAGCTCCAACGAGAAATACTGGACCGGCGAAATTTAGGAAGAACGGCGCCAGGCTTACCGGAAGCAGCATTATGGCAAAAAGGACTATCTGGCGGGCCGTTATCCTGCCGCTAGGTTCGACGACGGGCAGCATCTTTATCCCAGCTTTAGCGTACTCCTCGCGATACATCCATGCGATGGCCAAAAAGTGCGGAAACTGCCATAGGAAGAGCATCGTAAAGAGAGCCCAAGCTCCAAGGCTGATTTCGTTTGCGGCAGCCGTCCAGCCCATCAGCG